>NZ_CAXATZ010000014.1:0-64111 GCF_963971605.1 uncultured Xanthomarina sp. | reverse complement strand
ACCTCCTCCACCAAAATCACCTATAGATTTTGTTATTGATATGGCGAAAAAAGGAGCTACTTTTTATTATGAAGGAGAAAAAATATCTTCAGACAAAGCTATAAGTATATTAAAAGAAAATAAATCTATGAATATTTCATCTAAAAATTCAACTGGAAAAAACCCAAAAGTTTATCTAAGTAAAGAGCCTATTACTATAGATTAATAGTTACAACTTTTGAATTTATATGTTAATGCCTCGAAAATTCGAGGCATTTTTTTGTAACAAATAAGCATAAATTGCGTTCTAATAGTCTATCAATCAAAATCAATCGCATCATGTTAAAATCATTCTTTATCCTGTGTTCTGGATCAGATTCCGATATTTTAAAAAGCTGTTCCAATGGCGAACAAAACAAATATGCAGGCATTGGGGCCACTGTGTTCTTTACAGCTGTTATGGCAGGTATTGCTGCTAGCTATGCGCTTTACACTGTTTTTGATAGTGTTTACATGGCTATAGGCTTTGGACTTATCTGGGGCTTACTCATTTTTAATTTGGATCGCTTTATTGTTTCAACCATAAAAAAAAGAAATCGTTTTTTGGATGAATTTATCCAAGCTTTGCCCAGAATTATTTTGGCGATTATTATTGCCATCGTTATTTCGAAACCCTTGGAACTAAAAATATTCGAAAAAGAAATCAATCAAGTATTATTGGAACAAAAAAATGAATTGACGCTTGCCAACATAGAACAGATTGCGCAGCAATTCAAACCTAAAATTTCGGATTTAAACAATGAAATTGCAGGTTTGGAACTTCAAATTACAGAAAAAGAAAACAGGGTAAACAACCTATACAACACGTACATTTCTGAAGCTGAAGGTACAGCAGGCACCAAATTACTTGGCAAAGGTCCTGTTTATAAAGAAAAAAGGTATAAACATGATGCTGCTTTACTGGAATTGCAGCAACTTAAAAAAGAAAACAAAGAAAAAATTGCAACTCTGGAGAACCAAATTACCAATCTTGAAAACACCTATAACACTCAGGTTAAAAACACACAACCAGTTATAGATGGTTTTGATGGCTTAATGGCACGAATAAATGCATTGGGAAAACTACCTTGGCTACCTTCGTTTTTTATATTTTTACTGTTTCTGGCCATAGAAACATCACCAATAATAGCTAAACTTCTCTCTCCTAAAGGGGCTTACGATTTAAAACTGGAAGATGCCGAAAGTGCTTTAAAAACTTGGGTAAAACGCAATGCGGAAGAAAGAAACACCCTTTTAAAAACAGAAATAAACTTAAACAATAAAGTTTACAGCAATATAGCCGAAGAGGAAGAACTATACCAATATAAACGCAAAAAAGCCAGGGAATTGATGCAGTTGCAAGCTGACGCCTTTTTTAAAAAACAACAAAACATCCTGTAATAAATATCTTCAAAAAATCAGTTTCCCTATTGCAATTGAACTATTATGATTATTTTTACAAAAACCTAAAGTTGTTTCACTTTCATATTTATGAGCCATCATCCGTTTCAAAAAATTGCTTTATTGCCTACATTGTTAAAAAAAGGTAGAGCTAAATATGTTTGGAATGTTTTTTTAAACAGATTGTACTCTAAAGAAATTGCTTTTGGTTTTAAAAGGGATTTAAGTGTGCCTTTTAAAAAACCAAGAACCCTTAAACCCATCACCATTCGTACTTGTATTGATACCGACGAGGCTTATTTTATAGATAACCCAAACAATGGTTTAATCCATAAATTCAACACTTGTTATGTTGGTTTGACCAAAGAACAAATTCCTTGTGCAAGGGTTTGGTTAATTGATGCTTCTGAAAATAAAAAGTTAAAATCCATTTGGGGAAAACGGTTTCCTCAACTTAAAAAAGACGAGGTATTACTTGAAAACGTTTTTACAGTCCCAAAATATAGAGGTATGGGTATTATTCCTGCTTTTTTATATGATGTCGCTGAAACAAGTAAAGACCTAGGAGCCAAATATGCCATCACGTTTGGTGAGGTAAAAAACAAAAACACGTCAAGGTCTTATAATTATGCTGGTTTTAGTCCGTATATAGTAAGACGTGTCTCTTACTTTTTGTTTATAAAATCCATAACATTTGAAGAGGTTTCTAAGGAATATTTAGATTTTTATAATGAATCCATTAATAGAAAGACAACTTCAAAATAAACTGACTATTTTATTTTTTTTCCTGAAGCACTCATTTTAATCGCTTTTTCAAAACAGATTTTTTGAGGGATTTTATACATGGCCAATTTTTTGGAACAGATATGCAATATTTTTTCCTTGAGTTGTTCCTCATTAAATGTTCCCTTGGCTACAATGGTAGCCTGTATGGCCTCTCCAAACACATCGTCGTCGTAACCAGAAATGGTACAGTCCATCACTTCTTCCAATGAAAGGATGACAGCTTCAATTTCCTTGGGACTCACTCTTTTTCCTGCCACTTTTAAGATTTCTTTTTTTCTGGCTACCAAATAATAAAAGCCTTCATTGTCCATAATGGCTACGTCTCCTGTGTAAAGCCAACCATTTTTTATGGTTTTTTTGGTTTCTACCACATCTTTATAATAACCCAACATAATGTTTTTGCCTTTGGCCAATAATTCGCCCTCTTTGTTGGCACCTAATTTCTTACCTGTTTCATCTACAATTTTAAAACTCACTTTTGGAATGGGTTTCCCTATGGAACTGGTTTTTGCTTTAATGTGCTTGGGCTCCAAATAAGACAATCTGGCTGTAGCTTCGGTTTGTCCATACATGATATAGAAATCTATTTCTGGGAATGCATCAATAAATTCTTCAATAAAAATCGTGTGCAATTTCCCTCCTGCTTGAGTTACATACCTTAGATCTGGAAAGGCTGTTGCTTTAAAACTATTCGATTTTTTCAACAAAATTTGAAAATGACTTGGCACGCCAGCAAAACCTGTGCATTTATAATCTTTAATATCGCTTATAACAGCTCCTAAAAACATGAAACTATTATTTAAAACCATGGAGCCACCAACCCTTAAATGGGTGTGCAAAAGCGACAAACCGTAGCAATAATAGAAAGGCAACACCACACACATAATGTCTTTGGAGGTCAGTTTCAGGTACGAAATAATGGAGTTGGTATTGGCTATAATATTTTCATGGGTAATCATGACACCTTTGGGAAGTCCCGTAGAACCTGAAGTAAAAATAATTTCTGCCACTTGATTTTTGTTCACATCCACGTAATAATCATCCATCGCTTGATGATCTATTATTTGTTGTAAATCCAACTCTTCAACAACCTGAATTTCTGATGGCAGCATGTATTTGTCCCGAATGCTTTTGGCCATAAAAACCGTTTCACATTCGGTTTCCTTCAAGATATAATCAAGCTGTTCCTGCTCGATAGCGAAATTTAATGGCACGCATACATTTCCAGATTTTAAAATGGACAAATATGCTGTAATAAAAAACCCTGAATTTGGACTAATTATCAAAATGTTTTTATGAGCTCCAACATACCTGTTTAAAAATGTGGCCACTTTTAAGCTCTGGTTATACAGGTTTTTGAAAGAAATGGTTTCTTTGGAACCCAATAAAAAATCTTTTTCAAGATGTTGTGAAGACTCAAAAAAATAATCGAAAACATTCATGTTCATCGTTTTTTTAAAAAATTGGTTTCATTCTTAAATACTCGGTCGTTTTTCTTTTTCTTTCAAAACTTTTATAGATGTTTTCAATCTCCTTGGTGGTTTTTCCCATAACCTTTCCAACCTCTTCTGCTGGATACTTATGTTCCCATCCATACCATATCAAATCCATGGATTCAAAAGGCATTTGGTAAAAAAAGTCTTCTTGGGACTGTTCTGCAGTGTATGTATCTGTGGTTGGGGTCCTGTCTATAATTTCTTGAGGCACGCCTAAATGTTTTGCCAATTGATACACTTGGGTTTTGTATAAATGTCCAATAGGCATGACATCTGCACCACCATCGCCATATTTTACAAAAAAGCCTTGCTCTACCTCGTGTTTGTTTGGCGTTCCAATAACAGCATAATGCATGCGTTCTGCATGATAGTAAAGCATAGACATCCTGCTTCGCTGTTTAAAATTTGTTGAAGCTACAATTTGCAAATATTCCTTTGCTGGCAAAAGTTTGCTTACAACATCGCCATTTGGCTTAATGACAGTTATGGAGAAAATAGCTGGAATGTTTTCGGCAATATTTTGTTTGATCTCTATTTTAGCCTTATCCTCTTTTTTATCGAAATCTGGAATCACACGTAAAATTGCTTCATCCCTTCTTTCGTAACACCCAAAACCATCCAATGCTTTCGTTATGTCTTCCACCAAAGTGCTTACGCCATAAGTTGCTGCCAATTGTTCGGCAAGTTGTCTGCTATCATCACTGGAATCCTGTTCTGGAAGCATGATGCCCAAAACGTTTTTAGCACCAAAGGCCTTGGCAGACAAAGCCAAACAAACCGAAGAATCAATGCCTCCACTTATTCCTACAATGGCTCCACGACGTTGCAGGTTTTTGGTCACATCTGTTTTTAGTTTGGCAACAATACGGTTACAAACTTGCTCGATATCGTCTATGTGAATGATTTCTTTTGAAAATGGCTTGCGTTCTTCTGGTTTCATGGTGTTGCGGTTTTATTCTATGATTATTTTATCTAGTGTGATTAATTCGGATTCTGAAATATTTGGAATGGATTTTTTTATAAACAAATCGTATAAGATCTGAATGGATAGCACAGCTGTTATGGCCATGTTATCCATCTCTGAAACCCCTTTATTGGATATTATTTTTGAAAGTAAGGTTTTTACATGTTCTACATTGAAAACACCAAACTCTGTTAGGCGCTGTTCTGAAAGCATGGTTTTTAAGTATTCCGGTAATGTTTCTGAAGCAAAAAGGCTTCTAATTGGTGCTCTATAGGCCTGTTTGGACCTATTTAAAATGGCATCTGGCAATCGGTCTTTCATCATTTTTTTTAAGAGATACTTCTCGTTTAAACCATGAAGTTTTAAATCTGGATGTAAAGCCATGCAAAACTCAATGACACGATGATCCAGAAACGGATAACGACCTTCTATGGAATTGGCCATTCCCATCCTATCTCCTTGTGAGGATAACAAATAGCCAGACATGAACAAGTGGATTTCCAGCCATTGTGCTTTTGTAAGATAATCGTAACCCGAAAGTTTGGATTCCAATTTTTCTTCCACTTCTGCAATGGGATTGTAGTCTTTAATGGTTTCTTTAATAGTGTCTGAAAAGTAATTTTTTATTCTACTGGTATTATGCCATCTTAACAAATGAGAATAAATTGGTGAATCTGTTTCGGTTAATTTATAGCCAAAAAACATCTTTAACATGTTGCTGCTGGCTTTATTTATTTGTGGCAGATAAGGATAGAGCCTTTTTAACAACATTGGTCTTAGTTTGGACTGTGGGTCTTTTGCCCAAAAATGTTTTATTTTTGCCTCCTTAAAAATGTTGTAACCTCCTAAGAGTTCGTCGGCACCTTCACCAGTAATTACCACTTTTATATTATGGTCTCTCACGTTTTTGGACAGCAAGCCCATAGGTGTTGGTGCTGTACGTAAAAGTGGCGCTTCGGCAAACCAAACCACCTCCTTAAAGTAATTGGAAATATCTTGTTCGCTACAAGTCACACTGGAATGCTCTGTCTTAAAATAGGAAGCTGCTATATTTTGATAGGCAGATTCATCGAAATCCGTTTCTGTAAAACCAATGGAAAAGGTTTTAAGCCTATTTGGTGAAACCTGTTTGATAAACGATGTGGTTATACTGGAGTCTATACCTCCACTTAAATAAGCAGCAACTGGAACATCTGCTCGTAGCCTTAGTTTGATGGAGTCTAAAAAAATATTTTCGAAAGCAGTTGCAGCTTCTTCAACAGTTGTAAAATTATATGCGTTTGGTTTTACTATGGGCAGCTCCCAATACGTGTTACTTTTAATCCCTTTGTGATTGACAAGCATATAGGTTCCTGGAGGCACTTCAAAAACATCTTCAAAAACAGTATTTGGAGATAAGGCTGTCCAAAATGTAACATATTCAGAGAGTGCTTTGTTGGAAAATTTCAATGAAACCTCAGGATATTCCATAAAGGCTTTTATTTCGGAAGCAAAGACAAAAGCACTCTTGGTTTGGGTGTAAAATAAAGGCCTGATCCCTACACGATCCCTTGCCAAAAACAATTCTTCTTTATGCTTGTCCCAAATGGCAATGGCAAATTGTCCGTTTAGCTTCTTCAGGCATTCTGGACCATATTCTTCGTATAGATGCAAGATCACTTCGGTATCGCTTCGGGTTTTAAAGCTGTGGTTTTTCTGGATTAAATCTTCCCTAAGTTCCATGTGGTTATAGATTTCGCCATTAAAAACAATCCACAACGAATTGTCTTGATTGGAAATAGGCATGGTGCCTGAACTCAAATCAATAATACTCAACCTCACACTACCCAAGCCCACGTAATCTGAAACATAAACACCACTTTGGTCTGGACCACGATGTTTAATTCTTGTAAGCATGTGTTTTAAGGTAGAAACAGATTGCTTTTTATTTATATCTCCATAAAATCCAGCGATACCACACATATTAAATTAGTTGTTGCTTGCTGAAAGGGTTAAACTTTTACAGAAAGTTTATTGGATACAAAAGAGACAATATTATTAATGGATTCGAAGTTTTTTGGGTTTAACTCATCATCACTTACTTCTACCTGAAAGGCTTCTCCCAAAAACTCAATAAGAAACAACAATCCCATAGAATCCAGCAAACCGTTTTCAAAAATCAGGGCATCATCATCAACATCTTTCACATCAGACAAAGAGGCTTCCAGGATGTACTTTTTAATTTCGGCTTTTACTTCGTTTGTATTTTTCATTTTTTTATAATAACATTTAATACTTAAATCAATTCCAATAGCCATTGAAATTTTATCTATACTATTAATATGTTTAGGGAGAAAATTAAATAGTTAGAGATAATAGCAAGTTAATGAGACTAATATATTCTATTTTTAGTAAACTATAAAACAGCTTTTTAAACTATTCGTTTAAGTTATAAAAAATCAGATTAAAGTTACAAAAAACCAAAACAATGCTACTTTGTGGATTGCTTAGTTTTTGTTAGTATCTTTAAAATCATTTAAAAACATGTTATATGAAAAAAGTCCTTGTTTTAACGCTTTTTATGTTTTCTGTTTTTGGTATGATGGCACAATCTTCCAAAAACTCTGAAAAAGAAGCTATTTTAAACGTTATGAAATTACAGGAAAAAGCCTGGAACAAACATGACCTGGAAGGTTACATGGAAGGTTATTGGAAAAATGATTCGCTTAAATTTTATGGCAGAAGTGGTTTAACCAAGGGATGGCAAAACACGTTGAACAATTATAAAAAAGGTTATCCCACACAAGCTGAAAGTGGCATTTTAAATTTTGTGATCAAGGATATATCAAGAATTGAAAGCCATACCTATTGGGTTATGGGAGAATATCATTTAACCAGGGATGCTGGTGATGCCAAAGGTGTTTTTATGGTTATTTTCAAAAAAATTGAAGGTGAATGGAAAATAATAGCAGACATGTCTTGTTGATTAAGCTGCGTCGTTGGATTTAAAATGATCGTATAAATCTTTGCAACCAAATCCGATAATGGATAACTGTTTGTTTAAGGCCAAAGACTCGTTATGCAGTTTGGCCAAGGCATTTACACCATCCCTATCAATACTTTGAAGTCCTTCAATACTAATGGTTACAGATTGGAGTTTTTTAAATACATCTTGAAATTCTTGCTGAAATACTCCAACAGACTGTTTGTTTAAAACGCCTGTAACTT
Source organism: uncultured Xanthomarina sp. (assembly GCF_963971605.1). Lineage (NCBI taxonomy): Bacteria > Pseudomonadati > Bacteroidota > Flavobacteriia > Flavobacteriales > Flavobacteriaceae > Xanthomarina > uncultured Xanthomarina sp. The sequence continues at coordinate 56,239 of NZ_CAXATZ010000014.1, read as the reverse complement.
TAAAGAAATTATTGTAGTGAGTAATGGTAAGGTTCATAATAACATAAATTAAGTTAATCAATCTGTTTATGCTATTAATCAGGTTCGATACTGTAAATATATAGTGAATAGCTATTTACATATAAAAAATTCGATAAAAACCCTAAGAATTAGATAAATGAAACATTGGTGTTTTTTTATCCGATTAACGACCTAATTTCTTACATTAATCTCTTAATTACTTGTATTTAAGAATTTTACATCTTAAGTTTTCTTGACAAATTTAGTAATTATCACAATATTTTGACCATCAACCTTCCCTTCAATATACTCGGCATTTTCATGATCTAAACGAATGTTTCTTACAGCAGTTCCTTGTTTGGCAACCATACTGGATCCTTTTACTTTAAGGTCTTTTATCAATACAACAGAATCTCCTGCTTCCAAAACAACTCCATTGGAATCCCTATGGATTATTTTATTGGCTTCATCTTCATGTTCGCCAGTTGCTCTTGCCAAAGCCAATGCGTCATCATCCAGATACATCATGTCCAATAAATCTTTTGGCCAACCTTCATGACGTAGTCTTTGCAACATTCTCCAAGACAGTATCTGTACAGCCACATGTTCGTTCCACATGCTGTCATTTAAACATCTCCAATGGTTTACATCCATCTCCACATGACCTTCTATTTGGCCCAGACAGGTCTTACATACCAAGATACTGTTATCTACATTTTCGTTTAATGAAGGAGGCAGGATATATTGGGTTAAACCTTCGGTAGAAGCACATAATTCGCAAGTGTTCTTGCTTCGTTCTTGTAGTGTTTGCAATACAGACATAATGACATTTTATTTGTTTTTGCAAACATACTGTTTTTATTGAAGAGATTCCCTCATTTTTTTGGGCATGCCTTTTACAACCATATCATACGAATGATCTATTAGTGCACAAATAAATTTGGGAGATAATTCCCCTTCTTGGATATAAAGGGTGTTCCAATGTTTTTTACTCATATGGTAACCAGCACGAATACTGCTGTATTCTGCTCGAAGTTCTTGGGCATATTCAGGATCGCATTTTAAATTAATGGCTTTTTCGCCAGCTTCCCATTTTTTCAATCCTACCAATGCAAACATTTTCCCCAAGACTTTAAAGACCAAAGTATCTATATCAAACGGAAAGTCTTCGGTAACACCTTTTTTTGAAATACAATATTTGCGAAGTTCTTCAATGTTCATAAAAAAAACACATTCAAGATTAACATTTTGAATGTGTTTAAAATTACACAATAAATTAAAGATTTTTAAACCATTCGGCATATTTATTTCCCAAAATCGGCACTACTTTTTCGGTTCCATTTATGGCATTTAACAGTCCCATAATCCACATGTAAACCAAAACAAAGATTCCAATTATATTAATAAGCCATCCTATTATAGGGATAATGCCTATAATTCCCAATGCAAATCCGGTTAAAGCCAAGCCCAAAGATTGTTTGATATGAAAAGCTGCAAATGGGTTTTTCTTGTCGTTATTCATCACAAAAGCAATAATTAGTCCTATAACAGTTATGTAAGCAATAATTGCTATGTTTTTTCCTTCGGTTACAGTTGTAGTGTTTTTAATAGATTCCATAGTTTCGTATTTGATGTTAATGAATATTTTCTCTTTTATGGAAGAAAACCCTCATTGGTTAACAACATAACAAGGAATTTTTCTGTAAACTGAATGAAAAAGAACTTCAGAACAACTTATGAAATCAAACCAAAAACCACCAAGCATAGTCCAATTGGGCAAAAGCTAAAATACCCATTATAAACATGAAGGGTTCCTCTATCTTTAAAGAGGTTTTATGATCAATCTAAAATATTATATAAAACAGGTTTGCTGGGAGTTGCATCATTTTCAAATGGAGCGATTTGTAAATTTAAAAAGTAAGTGCCATCTAAAACGGTATTTGGCACAAAAATAAATTCGGTAATCGTGGCATCCATTCTGGTTCTTCCTGCTGTATTCCAAAAGGCGTTATGTGCCAATAATTCGCCATTGTCCTGCTCTTTATCTACACTTGGCAAATCTATCAACAAGTGTTTCACACCTTTATCACGCAAATATATGGCAGCTTCGGACAGTAAATAAGGTGGATTGGTATGCGAATAGTGCTGGCTCAATTTCTCGATGGTATTGGGAATGGTCCTTATTACAACTGCATCGCGTTTTTTGTTCCCCAAGGCAAACTGAAGTTGTTTTTTTGAAATAACAAAATCTTTCCCTTTCTTTTCGGGAGCAACAGTAATGACTTCTGCCAAGAAGAAAAATTGCTTTAATTGCTGATTGATGGAGTGCACCTTTTTGGTAATGTGCCCAACACATTCTGTATGTGTACCATGAGCATGAGGATTGAACCAAATATTATTAAAATTCACATCGGCTCCATCTGCCACACTTGCAACCCATTCACCATCTTTAACTGGCTCTATTCTGGGTTGGTCAAGATACCAAGCATTTACGTTGTTTGTTGAAGCCCTTAATGGTATGGAAATATCTAAAGGTTTAGATAAATCAATTTGAAGTTTCTTTGAATTGTACTGTATGGTTGCAATCACTTTTATACTAATTTATATGATAAATAACTTATGAATTCTCTGTAAAGGGCTGTAATTCCTACAAAAGCAAGAAGTATTACCAAGGCTTTAAAAAACACCATTGCCTGTTTGCTTTTATATACATGCTTAAGAGCAAAAAATAAATATATAAAATTAACCAATACAATAAAAACCTGAACGGCTCTATTGCCTAAGCTTACAACTGATATGGCCAAAAGACAACTTATGAAAAAAAACGACAGGTAATGCATGGCAAAAATTAAATGCATCCCAAAGAGAAAGTGGTTTTTATAAAACAATATCCAAAACACCAATGCCAATACTGGTACAATTATAATTACTATAGATTTTGACAAGTTGGCTGAAAGTCCATCATACGCCTGAATTAATTCTGCTTGTGTACTTTCTGTCTGTAACAATTTTGTTTCAATATTTAAATCTCTCCCACTATTAAAATAATACTTTGCAGGAATCCTTAATATATCTGCTTGGGTAAGCAATAAAAAAAACAAGACGTTGGAAATTAAAAATACTTGAATGGGTTTCATAAAAGGTTTTCTTATTCCATCAAGATAATTGGTAGTTAACTTACCAGGTTTAAATAATAAATAGATGAAGGTTTGATATACTTTGGAATCGATATTAAATAGGCCATCAACCAACTGGTGAAATAATGTTTTTAAAGAAAAATCTGTTTTCTCTACCACTTTTTCACCACAGTTATGACAAAATTTGCCAATTAATGGTTGGTTGCAATTTTTACAAGACGCACTATTCATTTTTAATCCAACTTAAATAAATCTGAAGCAATCCCATCACTTAAAAACTTTCCTTTTTCAGTGACTGTTAATTTGCCTCCATCAAGATACAATAATTGTTGGTTTATATGCTTTTTGGATTGCTCTAAAAGATAGGTTTTAAACACAGTACCAAAATCCGTTTCAACTTTATCCAAAGAAACTCCCCAAATGGTGCGTAACCCTGTCATTACGTATTCGTTATATTGCTCTTGGACTGTTAAGGTTTCCATGGTGTGTGGCAGTTTATTTTCTTGGATACCCTTAATGTATTTGGTATTATTGGCCACATTCCAACTTCTTGTATTTCCATGGAATGAATGTGCCGAAGGCCCAATGCCCAAATAAGGTGTTCCTTGCCAATAACTGGTATTGTGTTTTGAGAAAAACCCTGGTTTTCCAAAATTGGAAATCTCATAATGGACAAAACCTTGTTTTTGGGTCTCTGCTATTAAATGCTTAAAGTGAAGTTGCGCCAAAGCATCATCCATGGGTGGATATTGTCCCTTTTTTATAAAAGTATCCAACGCTGTTTTTGGCTCTACCGTTAAGGCATAACTGGAAATATGGTTCACCCCAAAACCAAATGCCATTTCAAGGTTTTTGTTCCATTTTTCCAAACTCATGTTTGGAATGCCATAAATTAAATCGATGGTAATATTATTGAAATGACGAGTGGCCTCAGACAGACATTCTTTTGCTTCCAAGGATGAATGCGCACGATTCATGGCTATTAAATCGTCTTCAAAAAACGATTGAATCCCTATGGAAAGTCTGTTTATCCCTATATTTTTATAGTCTTCAAAAATAGTTCCCGACTGGTCACGAACAGACAACAGATCGTCTGGATTGGCCTCCAAGGTAATTTCCGGATTTTCTATTACTTGATAATTTTTATAGACCTTGGCTATTAAAAACCGTAGTTCTTCTATAGTCAATAAGGATGGTGTTCCTCCTCCAAAATAGATGGTTTCAATGGTATGGTTTTTTAGTTCGTCTTGTCGCAACTCAAGCTCCTTTCCCAAAGCTTGAACCAATTCGTCTTTTTTCTTTAAAGAGGTGGAAAAATGAAAATCGCAATAGTAGCAGGCTTGTTTACAAAAAGGTATGTGAATGTAAATTCCTGCAGTACTTTGCCTCTCCTCTGTTGGGTTTGAGATATTGCTTAAATGGTTATAATCCAAATCCTTTTTCATATTATTCCAACACAGATCAAACTGCTTACTATCATTAAATCCTGGCTACTTTTTTACACGTTCTTCGTTCTGTTTCACAAAACTTGCCCAACCAGAATAACTTTTGCCTATTTCTATTCTACCATCATTATAGAAATGACAAACAGCAGCACCCAAACCATCCATGGAGTCCAGATTTTTTGGAAGGGTTTTAATCCCCAACAGGCTTTGAAGCATTTTGGCCACTTGCTCCTTACTGGCATTTCCATTTCCGGTAATGGCCATTTTTATTTTTTTTGGCGAATATTCGGTAATGGGAATTTCCCTGCTCAAACCTGCTGCCATGGCCACTCCTTGAGCTCTACCTAACTTAAGCATACTTTGAACGTTTTTTCCAAAAAATGGTGCTTCAATGGCTATTTCATCTGGATGATGGGTTTCTATAAGCTCAATGGTTCGCTCAAAAATAAGTTTCAACTTTAAATAATGATCGTCGTATTTTTTTAAATCGAGTTCATTTAACTGCATAAACTGCATGGTTTTTCCAACCACTTTTATAAGACCAAATCCCATAATGGTTGTTCCTGGATCAATTCCTAAGATGATTTTTTCTTTGCTCATTAATCGCAATAATAACAACCACTTAAAGAGTAAGACACTCCAATGGTTGCAGTTAGTAAATTTCCGTTAAATGACCCATAGCCTTCTGTAACAGGGTCAAAATCGCCACTAAGTCCATATATATAAGAAGTATCCAAATAAATGGTTAACACATCTGTAATGCTGTAATGAAATTCAATGCCTGCCATGACATTTACAAACGAGGTTTTGTTTGCACCATATGTTCCCAAAGGTTTTATTATGCTAAAACCTGGTCCTGTATGAGCCACAATCCCCATGCCAATAGGTAAGAATCCCAAAACTGGTGTAGGATCGTAAACAAACTGGGCATTGATCCTGGAGTAATTTACCTTAAAGTATGGAGAATCTGCCTCATGAGCAATCCTATTGTAACCAAAATCCAATTTTGCCCCAAACTGTCTTTTGAACATGTGCTGAATCCCTAAATTAATAGTTGGAAAGTTTATAGGCTTGGCTACAAATCCTGTAACAAAACCATTATCACTTGGACTGTTAACACCTATGGCAAGCTGGGCTTTCCATTTGCTGGTTTCGGCTTGACCAAATCCAGAAAAAGCAATAAACAAAAAAATAATAAAAACCGAAGTTTGTTTGATGTTTATAAAATGTGTGTTCATAAAAGGATATTGTTTAATTTGCGGCTTAAAAAGTAGGTATTCCAAAAAAATGCTCAGAACCTTACCATACAAAACTAAACAATTCTTTTTTGTGCTTCTTAAAATAAGCTTGGTAGTTGGTGCTTTTTATTTTATTTATTACAAATTGACATCAAATAACCAATTGGATTTTCAGGTTTTTAATGGTTTTTTACAGGAAAATAAGGTTTTTAGCCTTAAAAACATCGGTTTATTGATGATTTTAAGTGTTTTTAACTGGTTTTTGGAAATTTTAAAATGGAAACAACTTGTCTCCATATTTAAGAAAATTTCTTTTAAAAAAGCAGTGCAACAAAGTTTAGGTTCTTTAACAGCATCTTTATTCACTCCAAACCGAATAGGGGAATATGGCGCCAAAGCTATTTTTTTTACCTCAGAATTTAGAAAAAAAATAGTCCTGCTCAATTTTCTTGGAAACATGATACAAATGCTTGTTACAACAGTTTTTGGAATTATTGGCTTATATTATTTTATTTCAAAATATCCTGTGGATATCGACTATCATAAAACAGTTAGGTTTTTAGGGATTATTTTAATCATCACTAGCATGGCTTTCTTAGGATGGAAGAAAAAAGAAGTCACTATAAAAGGAATTTCCATTGAAAAGATTATAAACTTCTTTAAAAACATATCTTTAAGACATTATCTCACTTGTTTGATTCTTTCCACAGGCAGATATCTTGTTTTTTCATTTCAGTTTTATTTGTTGTTGCATTTTTTTGGTGTGGAAGTGTCTTATAAAAATGCCATGATTGTTATTAGCTCCATGTATTTATTGGCTTCTGTTATACCATCCATTTTTATTTTTGATGTGGTTATAAAAGGCAGTGTAGCGGTCTATTTGTTTTCCATTGTTGGCGTAAACGAACTCACCACCTTAAGTGTTGTTACCTGTATGTGGTTGTTAAATTTTGTGTTTCCAAGTATAGTTGGCAGTGTGTTTGTGTTAAAATTTAAACTTCCTAAACCTGTGGAACCATGATTGTTTTTATTATTTTCATCACATGTTGTTACCTGTTTTTAATAGGATGTTTTATCTATGGGTTTGATAAGGTTCCCTACTTTTATTACTATGAAGAATCCCTAAAAAACAAATTTTCGGCAGTGATCCCTTTTAGGAACGAAGCCGAACATTTACCAGCATTGTTGAATACCATATTAAACTTAAAGTATCCTGTTTCACACTTTGAGCTCATTTTTGTAAATGATAACTCTGAAGATGCTTCAGTTGAAATTATTGAAAAATATTTATACAACACATCCATTGATTACAAAATCCTTCAGAATAAACAATGTTCAAAATCCCCAAAAAAAGAAGCCATTAAAATGGCCATTGAAAAAGCTCAATATGAATGGATCTTAACTACAGATGCCGATTGTTTGCTCCCTAAATTCTGGTTGGAATGTTATAATGGCTTTATCACAAAAACCTCTTGCCATATGGTTTGTGGCCCTGTTGCCTATACACACATCCATAAGTTTTTGGATCGTTTTCAAGCTTTCGATTTTTTAAGTTTGATTGGAGCGACCATTGGTGGTTTTGGATTAAAGAAACCCTTTTTAAGCAATGGTGCCAATATGGCTTACCGAAAAACATTTTTTTTTCACCTAAATGGTTTTGAAGGAAACGCAAACATAGCCAGTGGCGATGATGTGTTTTTATTGCAAAAAGCCATAGAAAAACAACCCAATGCTGTGGTGTTTTTAAAAGCCAAGGAAGCCATTGTGTTAACCAAACCACAACCCAATTTTGCGAGTTTAAAATCGCAACGGGTTCGTTGGGCTTCCAAAACCACAAACTATAAAAACACCTTTGGGAAATTAACGGGTTTGCTGGTTTTACTTATGAACGCTACTTTATTAGCCACATTGGTTTTCACTGGTATTGGTTCCATGGATGCCTACACGTTGGTATTGGCTTTTGGCTTAAAACTAACTATCGATTTTGTACTGCTTTTTAAAACAGCCTCTTTCTTTAAACAGAAACAGCTTTTTGGATCCTATCTCATTTGCGCTTTTTTGTATCCATTTTTTAGTGTATACATAGCAACCTTATCCCTTTTTTCAAACTATAAATGGAAAGACAGAGCCTATGAAAAATAGTGGATGAATCATTTATTTTTGTTAGATTTACAAGAATTGAAATCCTAAATCTAATGAAAAAGCTCATCTTAATTTTATGTTTATCTTTTAGCTTTGTTTCTTTAAAAGCACAAGAAACTTATACTGTTAATGGTGAAACCTTGGAACTTAAAACAGAAGTAGAAGGGAACCTGGATTTACTCTGGAACATTATTGATGGTCAATACAGGTATTTTGTTAGAACAGAAGATGGTTCCATAAAAGAATTGGTAAACACTAAAAATCCGGACACCAAAAAATATCAAAAAGAATACAGACACACTTTAAATGCCCTAACACAAGATTATGGCCTCTCGGCAGGGAAAGTAAACCTAACACTTGCCAGTTTAAAAGATTATATTAACATGTACAATTCTACCAGTGATTTGAGTTACAATTACGAACCAAGAAACAAGATCCAAGCCAGGTTGGGCGTTTTTGGAGGCCTTACCAATCAACCGTTTGTAAACAATCCCAACAATACATCTGTACCATTTTTTGGGGCAGAATTTGAAGTTTATAGCAACACACGATTAACACGTCATGCAGGATATGTAAATTTGAGAACTGCTTTGGAAGCAGATGATTTTGAATATTCGGCTACCCAATTGGGTTTAGGCTATAGATTTCGAGCCATCAATAAAGAAACTTTTAGTGTGTATGGAAATGTCACGCTTGTAACCTATACATTTCATAATGAAACCCTAAGCTACGAAGACCCTTTAAATCCTGGTACATATATTTCAGAAGAAAACTCAGATTCTGAGTTGGAAGTCCCTTTTATTTTTGGTTTGGGAAGTGATATAAAAGTCACTAAAAATGGATACGTCACTTTAGCTTATAACAATCTGTTTGCCTTATTTATTGATAATCAAGGAAATTTCCCGATAGATTTTGCTGTTGGCTTTAAATTGAACCTATAATACATGCGCTTAGACAAAACCTCCAATCCAGCTTTTAACGATTATTTTTGGGAAAATGATCCAACTGCTTCCAAAAAAATGAGCGTAACAGGCATCCTTTTAAAATCCTTGTTTTCATTACTCATTGTTGCGGCCATTGTTGTATATGTATGGAATTTATATATTTCTGGTACAGACATAAAATGGTTTGTAACAGGAGGCATGATTGCTGCCATTGTACTAAGCATTGTTATTTCAGTAAAAAACCAATGGGCTAAGTTTTTAGTGCCACTTTACGCCATTGCCAAAGGGTTTTTTCTTGGTGGCATTACCAGTTATGCGCATGCTAAATTTCCCAATTTACCTTTTCAAGCCATAGGAGTGACCATTATGACGTTTTTTGTGATGCTGCTGTTATACCAAACCCGAATTATTGTGGTCACGAAAAAATTGAGAAGCGTTATCATTACAGCTTGTGCCAGCATTTTTATAATATATCTTATGTCCTGGATCCTTAGCTTTTTTGGGATTGAAACCTTTATTTGGGGAACGTCCTGGCTTGCCATACTTTTTAATGTCTTGGCAGCTATTTTTGCCTCTTTGGCATTGCTTTTGGATTTTGATTATATAGAAAAACACAAAAACAAGGCTCCAAAAGAAAAAGAATGGTTGGCCACTTGGGGACTTTTGGTGACACTTATTTGGTTGTATGTTGAAATATTGAGGCTCATGAAAAAACTGGCCATTAGGTTTTAAACCTTAATCCACTTGAATGATTACAGGCAAAGTAAACGCTGTTTTTACTTGCTGTCCACGTTTAATGGCTGGATAAATCTCTGGCAAAGAGTCCAAACTGTTTTTGAGAAGCTCTTTGATGTTTGGGATTTCGTGAAGCGTTACCGAGTCTATTTTGGCTTCCATTAAGGATAGAATTCCAGTTTCAGAAATTTGAAATTTCATAAAAATGGTATCGTTAATATCTTGCGAAACCACAATGGTATCCCTTTGAATTTTATTGGTAATAATAGCTATTAAAGTGTTTTGGAAACAATGTTTTTTTTCTTCTTTGGAAACATCATCGTTGCAGGATGCAAAAGAAGGATATTCATCCACGTCGCTCCAATTAAATGTCTTTAATTCTTCGTTTAAAATAGCATCAGAGGTTGTCTTCTTGACATCAAAATAATTGCAAGAAACAAGCAATAAAAAACCAAAAGAAAGGTACAAATGTTTCATCTATCTAAATTTTATCAGATAGCTGTTGCTTAGCTATGTTATTACTTTGATTGGTAATCTCCATTTTTTTGCCCATTTGGGCTTTCATACAGATCTGAAACCGAAAAGTACAATTTTTTTAGATTTTAATCTGTATTCATAAACTTTTCTTGTTTCAATTGAGATAATTGGGCTGCTGCTACAGTCTTGAGAACACTGTCTGGAAATTCTTTTATAAACTTTTGGTACAGATTTATTTTTGTGTCGAAATCTTCATAATACGCGTTTTTTGATTGAAGCAAGTAAAATGCTGCAGTGTCGTTTTTAGGATTTTCTTGTCGTGCTTTATTTAAAACCTGTATGGCCTCTGCATATTTTTTTTGGTAATTTAAAACTCTTCCCAACTGTGTGTATTGAGCATCCAAAGGAGCATCTTCAATTTCCAATGCTTTGGTATAATAACTTTCTGCTTTGTCAAATTCCTTGCTTTTTTCGTAAAGGCGACCTTGTATAAATAAATTCTTAGTATTATTTGGTTCAAATTTCAAGGCTATCAATCCTTCCTCTATAGCTTTAGAAAGTTGATATGTTTTGTCATAACACAAACTTAGTTGTTCATGAATAAATTTTGATGACTCCCCTAAGGCCACTAATTTTTCAAACCATAGAATGGCTTGATGATAATCTTGTGTCCAAAAATAATTTTGAGCTTTTAAACTTATCAATTCCACATTAAATTGGTTTGTTTGCAAACCTATGTCCACTAATTTTTCTACTTTATCAAACTGCCTTTTTTGCAACTTATATTTTGCCACTTTATAAATGGCTTTTTGGTGTAAACTATCTAATGAAAATGCTGTTATATACTCTTCAATTGCTGTGGAATCATTCTGTTTTTCTAAAATCAATCCAAACTCAAAATGATAATTTGGGTTTAAGGAATCTAAAGTGATTAATTTATTAAATTGTGAAGCAACCGATTGAATATTGTTTGTTCTTGATAACAGTTTAGCATATTCGTACTTAAGCAACGTGTTGTTTGGATGTGCTTTAATGCTCTCTTGATAATTTAAAAGCGCTTGGTTGTAGTTCCCAATAGCAATAGATGCTTTGGCTATTTTTTCATAAACTTCCGAAGGCTTGTTGTAAACTTCATATTGTGCTATGGCTTTAGAGTAATAACCGTTTGCGTACAAACTATCTGCAAGCATTAAAACCGAAGTTTGCGCTTCGGTTTTAATAAAGGTTATTATGAAAAAAAGCACTATATATCTACTCATTAATTTCAAACTTAATAGGTAAATAATAAGGTACATTAACAGCTTTCCCTTCGTGCATTCCAGGAATCATATTTGGCAATAAATTGATTACGCGTTCTGCCTCTGCTTCCAATTCTGGATGTGGAGCTCTTGCTTTTGCTTCTAAAATTTTTCCTTGAAAACCGATTATAAAGAAAACAGAAATTTTGACAGTACCATTTAAGCCTATGGTTTTAGCTAAATCTGAATTAAAATTTTCAACAATAAAAGTACTAATCTCTTTGTTGAAACAGGCTTTTTTACCTGCTTCATTTGCTTGAGATTCACAACCTGGAAATACTGGAACTTCATCTAAATTTTCAAATGGAATTCCTTCTCTATCATTAAAACCAAATGGCTTAATCTGCTTTGTTGAAACATCCTGACCTTCAACATTAGCTTTAATAGCATCTAAAAAATAAGTTGTTAGCTCTTCCTTTTCAGAGTTGTTTAATTTCCCTTCTTTATCTAATGATTCGATTATCATTTTTAATTGTTCTTCCTGAGAAAGTTGATTTTCAACCATACTATCTTGGCTTGTATCACTACAGGAGGAATAAACAAGCATCCCAAATACCATAGGAATCAATAGGGCATACTTTACCAGTTGAACTTGTTTTGATTTTGATTTTTGTAACATAACGATTCGTTTTTTGATTAATGATTGTTTAAAAAATGGATTGATGAATGATACCTGTTTGGCATTGAAAACTTGCGACAACAGGTTTTGATAATATTGTGCTTTATTGTGTTTAACGGCTTCGGCATCTGCTAGAAATTCATGTACGACCGAAATCCTGTTTTGATACATATAGATGAATGGATTGAACCAAAAAAAGATACGTAGGATTTCGAAAAACAACATATCCAGACTGTGCTTTTGTTTAACATGGACCCATTCGTGTTTTAAAATGGTTTCCCGTTCTTCCTTTACCAATTGCTTTCCTATAAAAATGTAATTGAAAAAAGAAAAAGCATCCCGACTGTTTTCCAAGTTCACGATCTGCAAATTAGATTCATGATGTTTTGGGTTGCCATAAATTAATCGAATAATATTAGTCAGTTTATAGGCAAAAATGGAAAAAGCGATGGCAGAACCCAGATAAAACAGATACATCCAAGACCATGAAAAACTAGATGCCTGGTTGATACCTTCAATAAAAACTTCGTCTAAAACAATTGGGTTTTGCTTGCCAATTACAACTTCTGGAAGTGTGATGATATATTGCTGTGGCACGATATCCTTAAACCTGTCTATTTTAATAACAGGTAACATAAAAGACAATGCTGCAGTTATTAAAAGATAGGCTCTGTTCCAGTTAAAAAAAGTTTCTTTTTTTAAAAACACATCGTAAACCACTAAAAAGAAAAGCTGAAATGCGATGACTTGAATAACATAGTGTGCCATGATCAATCTTTTTTATTAATATCTTTTAAAACCGATTCCAGTTCTTTTAAGCTAATGTCATTTTTCTTCACAAAAAATGAGACCATGCTTTTAAAAGAGCCTTGAAAATAATTGTCTACCAAGGAATTTAAACTTTGATTGCTATAATCCTGTTTTTTTATAAGTGGAAAATACACATGTCCTTTGCCTTGCTTTTCATAATCCACAAAACCTTTGCTTTCCAAGATTCTTACTATGGTTGAAACTGTGTTGTAGGCTGGTTTTGGTTCTGGTAATTGCTCAATAATTTGTTTCACGTTGGCTTTTTCAAGTTGCCATAACACATGCATGATTTCTTCTTCGGCTTTGGTAAGTTGTTTCATAATATATTTTGTTTAAAACAATAATTTTATAATTGAGACTCTTCGGCAAGCTCAGAGTGACAAATAACTATGTCTTTAGGCGACTTAATTTAATGTGATTCTGAAATAAGTTCAGAATGGCGAAAACATGTAACTAAAAACTTAGTTGAACACAAATATAACTAAAAAATTAGTTTAAACTAATTTTTTAGTTATAAAGTTTTGTAACTTTCATTTAATATCTTCGTCTTATAAATAAAATTCTATGGATATACTATTGACCATACTTGGCTTCCTGTTCATGTTGCTTGGCATTTTAGGCAGTTTTTTACCTATACTTCCTGGTCCTCCTTTAAGTTGGATTGGTTTGTTGCTACTGTATTTAACCCATGCAGTACCCAACAATTGGCTATTTTTAGGCATCACCTTAGCTGTAGCACTTATAGTATTTGCCTTGGATTATATTATTCCTGCTTTGGGAACAAAAAAATTTGGAGGCAGTAAATATGGGGTTTTAGGGACTACCATTGGTTTATTGGTTGCTATTATTTTTCCTGTTTTGGGAGTTTTTGGTATCATTATCTGGCCTTTTGTAGGGGCTTTTATTGGTGAATTGTTAAACAGAACAGACTCCAAAACAGCTGTTAAGGCTGCCTTTGGTTCTTTTTTAGGCTTTTTAACAGGCACCTTTATAAAATTTTTGGTAGCAGTAATTTACTTAGGTTTTTTTATTATGAAAGCTTGGGAATATAAAGGCAGTATCTTTAGTTTTTAAAAAGAAGAAACCTCATGACTCTTATAAAAATATAAAAAGTCACGAGGTTAGTGTAAATGCTATTATCAACGAAATACTTCTGAGGGATTAATTAATATGCTGTTGATACTTCAAATATAAAGCGAACATTTAAGTTACAGTTACGGTAAAACCACAAATTAATTACGGAAAAACCGTAATATCCAATAAGAGCCTTATGTTAGAGCCTGTTTAGCAAACAGATTTTTTATGAATTTTAACAATTATTGATCCTTTTTTAAATAAACCCTTTGTTTCTTGCTTCAAATAATAAGGTTTCATCACTTCCATCTTCAATCTCAAAAACTTCCTTTAAATACTTTTTTCGTTTTTCAATGGCACTCATGGACAAATCTATATGATCTGATAAACTTTTTGTCTTCACACCCTGAGATAAGAGGTAAATAATTTTTCTGTTAATCTCATCTAGAACAATATCTGTGGAGATGGTCTTTCTAATAATTTTATTTACAGTTCCACTGTAAAAAGGAGGGTTGCTCAATACAGCCTGAAAAGCACTTGCCAATTCCTTGGACGTTAAGTCACTTTTAATTAAAAAGCCTTCTGGGTCTATGGTTTTTACAATGTTGTGAATCCTGTAGGCTTCATTAAACATAGTTAAAATAACTATTTTGGCTTTAGGCATGATGGTTCTGGCATATTTGGCCAGGTCTTCACCAGAAGTGTATTTTCCATCGCTTGAAGGAGGCAAGCTAATATCCATGAACAAAATATCGTATGGATTGTTTAATGACACTGCTTTTTCCATGAATTTTATAGACTCGTCGCAACTATTGGCTATGTCAATTATTAAATCTTGATTTTCTTTTTTGGTGGCAATTAATGTGTTTTGATATCCTTCAATAATCATAGGATGATCGTCTGTCATTAAAATGCGAATGGTTTGTTGCATAAGGCTTTTTAGATTTTAGATTGGGGTTTTTATACGTATTTCCGTTCCAGAATCCATGGTTGATTTTATATCCAGTTCTCCTTGAATTTCTTTTACCCTGGAGTTAATGTTTTTCAATCCAATGCCTTTCCTGGCTTTATTAACATCGAAACCCGAACCATTATCTGAAATGGACAAGCAAATTACATTATTTTTTTGTTTAAAGCTAATGTGAACTTCTGTTGCATTGGCATGTTTGTAGATATTTTGAAGCGATTCCTGAATGATCCTGTAATAATGGATTTTTGTTTTGTTATTGATGCTGTCCCAATCAATGTTGTCGTCGTTTCTTAACACATATTTCAGTTTATACGCTTTTGTTTGTTTTTCCAATAGAGATTTAATAATGCTTATATAATTTGAGCCAGATACAAAATCTGAATTCAATTCGTGCGACACCTTGCGTATGTCCTGTTCAATTTCTTTTAAATCTTCCAAATATTTTTCCCTGGTTTCTATTGCTTCTGGTTGCGTACTCATGTTTAGGCTATCCAGACTTAACCTTATCCCGAAAAGCCTGCCTAAAATACCATCATGTATTTCTTCTGAAATTCTCTTTTTTTCGGCTACCCTTGCTTCATCTATTTTATCTTGTTGAGATAACATTAGGTTGTATATTTCCTCGTTGGTTTCTTGTTGCTGTTGATTGAATCTCAGTTCCTTGTTTTTTGTTCTTTGTGTTACGATAATATACAACAACAATAAAGTAAAAATCAACCCAATGGATAAAAACAGCAACCAAAGCCTTTCTTTTGCAATTTGCTTGCTTCTTTCCACAATAAGGTCTGTTTCAAATTCAATTCTGGCAAATTTGTTTCTAATGGCACGCTCTTTATTTTGAAGGCTATCGCTTAATTTTACATATTCGGTTAAATAGGATTTGGCCTTGTCTGGTTCTTCAATATCCGATTTTAAAATAAGCGACCTTAAAATAACATCGTTGGTGTTGGTTTCCCTGGCAAGATGGTAAGCCCTATTTGCAAAGAAAAGCGCTGAATCCTTTTGGTTTATATCCTTATAAAATTCTGAAGCATTTAAACTAATGGACATCAGGCTGTAAATATCCTGTAAGCTATCGCTTATCTTATAGGCTTCGGTAAACATGCTGGTAATCTCGTCTGTTTTAAAATTCTTAGACAAGTGTTTCACATAGGCATAATCGCCTAAAATTATGGCGTAGTTGTAAGGCTCTTGGAGCAAGATCTCCTTGTTTTTAAAAAGATTTTTATAAATATCCAATGCTTTTTCATACTGTTTTTGTTCTTTATGAATTAAAGCAATGTTGCTGTAAGAGTATAAAGTGTATAAATAATTGTCTTCTATTTGATCACTGAAGGATAAAGCCTTATGATGGTATTCTATGGCTTTATCGAATTGTCCCAATTCGTCGGAAATAATTGCCAGTAAATTATTGATGGACCACAAAGTGTCCAAGTTATTTTCAGTTTTTGGAAGATTGCGTATTAACCGAAGGGCTGTAATGGCGTTTTCTTCGGCTCCCAAATAATCTTTTTCCTCAAATTGTATGTTGGCCAAGCTAAATAAAACTTCCCCTTCATTTCTGTCCCTTTGAAGTTTGCTGAACAGTTTGGATGCTTTATAATAGTAGTAATAGGCACTATCGTTCTTTGACAATGATTTATAAGCCCAACCTAAATTGTTATTGGCAAAAGCAATTAACAGAGAGTCCTTTAGGCTTTCGGCCAATTGAATGTTTTGAAGGTTTGTGGTTATAAGGGTTTCATAGTCTCCTTTTAAAATGTAAATATTGTTTAAAACAACTTTGCTTTTTAAAATGGTAGAGTCTTGATTGGTTTTTTTGGATAGTTGTATGGCTTTGTTGGCAAACTGAAACCTTTGGGTAGGGTCTAGATCTGAATTGTTTGCTTGGCTCCTATAATAGTATATACTGTCCAATGTTTGAATACTCTTGCTATTTTGCGCATGGGCAAACATTATAGGAAACAAGAGGGCTACAATTAAACAATATGATTTCAACCTTTTGGTTTTTTAAACGATTCTTTCAAATTTATAATAATTTTTAATAAAATATGAAATATTAAACCTAAGGTTGAAACAAAAAACAGAGAGCCTTTGATTAAAGGCTCTCTGTTGAAATGTCATCTTATTGGTTTGAAGGCACTTTGTCTTTTTTAATGTGCTTTCCAATCTTGAAGTTGTATTCAAAATTATCCACACTTGTAAATGTTTGTTTTTTAGATGGTTCGGTTACTACAGTATCTTTAAGGTTTACACCAGATACTGTTACACAAAATAATGCTACTAATAGTGTAATAGTTAGGGATTTCATATATTCTCAATTTTAAGTTATACAATTAAATTCATGTTTAACAAGTTCAGCGCTTTACCAAACTTAAATTGAGGGAATAAATGGATAATTAATTTTTTAAAATATGCGCATACAAATAGGACTAACATATTTTAACAACATGAGGGAAACAGACAAATAACTGTCTAAAATGGAATAATTAACCTTATTAAGCTGAATAAATCGATTTAGGGACTTAAGAAGGACTACAAACATAATGCTTATTAAGTCAAAACTATTAAATATCCGATTAAACGATTGTTTTTGTCGACAAAATACACATAACGAGGTTTATTCTTACAAAATTATGTTAATAAGTTTTTGAAAAATAACTTTTAAAACAACCAAAATGTTTTTTAAGTCACCTACTTATATTTAAAAATGTTGCTACCTTGTAAACTCAAAAGCAACCATATGAAATCACTTTACAACCGTTTTTTGAGTTTTATTAATACCATTCAAGGTAAAATAGCTTTCTATCCTACGTTATTTGGTATTGTAGGTTTTGGTTTTGCCATGCTCATGTTGTATTTGGAGAAGATTGGCATTTCGGCTTTTGTTATAGAACATGTGCCACAGTTGGTCATTAACAATGCAGATACCGCCAAAACGCTTTTAAGTTTTTTAACAGGTGGCATTATTTCCATTATGGTGTTTAGCTTCTCTATGGTAATGGTGTTGCTAAACCAAGCCTCCAGCAATTTTTCGCCTCGCGTATTGCCTGGCCTAATTTCCAATAGAAACCATCAGTTTGTTATAGGCATTTATTTAGCCACCATACTATACAACACATTTACATTGGTTGGTATCAATCCTCAAGAGAACAACAAATACCAACTTCCAGGTTTTTCGGTTTTAATAGGGATTATTTTAACGGTTGTATGTTTGGCTGCCTTTTTATATTTCATTCATTCCATTTCACAAGCCATTCAAGTAAACAACATTTTGGATGGTATTTACAAAAAAGCCAAAACGCGATTGGAGTATTTATTGGAAAAAGAATCGGATGAAGCTGTTTCTTTTCCAGACACTTCAAGCTGGAACTCTTATTATAGTACACAAACAGGTTATTATCAAAATATTGCAGTAGCAAACCTGATTAGTATTTGCAAAGAAGAAAAACTTCAAATGAAAATCCTGATCATTCAAGGCATGTTCGTACTGGAAGGTGTTCCAATCATTCAAGTAAGCCAAAAGATTGACGAGGCTTTGGTAAAGAAAATACTTTCAAATTTTAATTTTGCCAAAGGTGAATTTGTGGAAGACAATTACACATTGGCTTTTAAACAAATTACCGAAATTGGCATAAAAGCCATGTCTCCGGGTATTAATGATCCTGGAACTGCCATTAGTTCCATAGATTACCTAACAGAGTTGTTTGCCTTACGTCTTAAAAAAAACGACAAAACCATTATCACTTCCAATAATAAATCGTTTATTGCCATTACAACCACTAATTTTAAAGAACTGGTCTATCAAGTTATGGTTTCTTATCGTACTTACTGTAAACACGATATCATTTGTATCCAAAAACTATTTATCATGTTTAAATACTTACTGTTGCAAAAAGCCCAATTACCGGAATACCATGATGTATTGTTAGATGAAGCCAAGTTCTTATTCGAAGATGCACAGCTAAGCATACAAAACAAAACCGACTTAAGACGGATTGAGACATTGTACCAAACCTTGTCCAACCCATAGAAATGTTAACCAATGTTTCACAAAACCTATCCATTACAAACAAAAACATACCTGTCTTTCGACAGGCATGCCTTCAAATTTTTCACATATTTTAACCAAAGTTATAGCAAACAAAAAAGTTATTTAATACTTAAGTTTAACGAGAAAACAGTAATACTTGTGGTTCCTGAACCCACTAATCGTTGACCCCAAATTTCAATATAATCGTTTGGTGCCAATTCCACTGTTCCTGAAATGGCGTTGCTTGAGATGTCAGACGTATTATTAACCCTCATTAAGGTATTGGTTTCTATTAAGGTTGTACTTCCATTCTTTCGAATAAAAAAGGCATAATAATCTCCTAGTCCAGAATTCCCTCTAATGGATAAGGCTGCATCCACTTGGAATGTTCTTGTTTTTTTTCCTACATAGGTAATACGGTTGTCTTGAGTGGAATTGGTTCTCAATAAATTTACTGCAGTTGTGGTGTTGGAATTGGAGTTACCTGTTAAATTAAAAACATTATTGTTTGCAACGGTTTGGACAAATCCTGTGGTAATGGTTCCATCGTAATAAATATTAGCAGATGCAACTTCATCTGATTCCAATTTTATCCCTGGGCAATTTACGGTCCAAGAGTTGGTAAAATTATAATTAGGATAAGAACCTGTAGTATATTTTTTTACATATTCTGTGCTTGTTCCACTGAAACTCACACCTGTCAATACAGCTTTTGTAACAGTTGGGTTACTGCTTACATCTATCCCTTTAGCAGAACCATTAACAACCATAAAACCTCCTTGCTTTTCAATAAAATCAAAAGTTCCAGTATATGTTTCGTAGGTTCCTAAATTTGTAGAGAACCAACCTGTATTGCTTATAAGCAAATTTCCAATATTAGTATACGTCACCCCAGTTGTGTTACCAATATACTGCACAACGCTAAGAAACACCATGCCATATCCACTAATGGTCCCAACAGAGGAGGCATTGGCAATAACCAAATCCCTTATAATTAAGTTCTGTGCTGCACTTCCTGTTAAATTAAAAATGGTACCACCAGCTAAGGTTAAGTTTTTGATAGAACCTCCTTGGTTTCCAACAAATAAATTTCCACTGGCTCTTACCAACTTGTCTTCGTTTGTATCCAAGCCCATTACATAAGCATTATTGATGTCTATAGGATAAGCCAAGTTTATGGTTCCGTTGATTTCATAAAGTGTGTTGGAATTAAGCAGGTATTTGCTGCCACCACCAGCTGTTAATTCAGCACTCAAATCGGCAGCAGATTTTATTAACTTATAGTTATCCCTTACTTTAGAATCTAATTTGGTCCAAGTAGCAGATTTATAAAAATAAAAAGCATTTTCAGTCGTATCATACACCAACAAGCCATTGGCAGGGTTTGAGATGGCTGTTCTTTCTGCAGAAGTCATCCTTGGAGTCAACAAACCTTTGGTTGTAGACTCAACGTCCAACATGGCAGAAGCATTAGGTGTTAAAGTTCCTATGCCAACCTGTGAATATATATTTGCACTCAATAAAAAAAAGGCCATGCATTTTATTGCGAATAAGGGTAAATTTTTTGTTTTCATAATTAGTATTTTAAGATTTTAGTAGATTTTTTTGAGCTTTTTGAATTTATAACAACCAAATAAACACCTTGGCTGTTTGTAAAAGGAATTAAAATTTTATTTTGATTTTTTAAGTTTTCTGAAACAGATAAAATATGCTGTCCAAGCATGTTGTATACGTCTACACTATCGACTTCCAGGGAACTTGGCTTAGAAACTACTATATGGTTTTCGCCATTGTAATAAACCAACGTTTGTTCCAATTCTGGGTTGGATGTTGTTAAGGTCTCAGCCGGCTGGAAAACTATAGAGAACCTGTCCAAATAGTCTCCTGCTGGTAAATTAATTTCGAAATTAGACGCAGTTAAATCATGGGTTGTGTTCAATAGATTGTCCTTTAGATAAACGGTTTCTGTAAAATTTTCAACAGCATCCAACATTAGTTGATGGGTTCCTGCTTCAGAAATGACCAGTCCTATGGGAAATTCCATGAATTCCGAAAAACCATTAACACCTTGAATGGCATACTGTTTGTTGGGATTGTTGTCAATAATAAAAAACACATCGTCTTCCCTAGTCATTAACTGAATGGCATCGTATCCAGGATTATAGCTTAAATCTGCCGAAGAATTTGGCATAAAGCCCAACAATAACTGTCTATGAAAACCTTCAGGATCTTCATAACCTATTCTAAGATACTTATTGCCAGTATCTAAAGTATTAACAAGTCTGTTGGATTCTGTTTTAAAATAACGCTGTGAATTATTAAAAACAACATTTCCAGAACCTATGGCTAGCACAAAAAACCCTTTGGCAATTGGCACATATTGTGAAGGTGCAGTCACTGTTCCCGAGGTACCAATTCCTGAAATAAGTGGTGAAGCAATGGAAGGAGGTGTTCCTCCAGTAAGGTTTCTTATGGCATATCCTCCTAAATAATCTGAAAGCACATGAGACGTCGATCCTCCATCCACCCAAAAATAAAGGGACTCTACCACAGAAATGTTATCGTTCAGGAATTTTTCAGCATCTAATGCAGATGGATAAGGGTTTCCCAATAAAATACTTTCTCCAGTGGTTATTGCAAACTGATAATCGCCATTATTTGGCAGTCCATAATACACATAATTTTGCTTGGAAGTTAAAGCATTGGGACCTTTCATGGTGTAACCTTCCCCTGGAAGCAAGGTACTTGAACCATTTAAAGCAATCCATTCTGCATAAGAGCCAGAACCTCTAGAATATTTATAAAGCCATCTGGTATTAATGGTTAAGGCTGTTGTAACATTGCCTCCTCCATCCAATACAGATGGTAACCCATTGTAAGGCGAGCCAGAATTGAACAATATTTGTGTAGGATTAAAAGCATTGATTACGGCATCTGAGCCATCAAACTTTCCTCCAGAAAGAGAAAACATGCCTCCATTAGTTACTGGTGATGACCAATAATCATATTGAAAAGGAGACACAGTTCCTTGTTGGTCTACAAGCAATTTTCCAGAAACAGCCGTATTGTTGTCTGTTCCAGCATGCTCCTGTATAAGCTGGGCTTCTCCTACAAGCCTTAAATCGCCACTTTTAAAATGCACAGTATTTGCCACTTGCAATGCAAAATTATTTGCCACAGAAACCCCTTTCTTATCAGCAGCAGTGACATCAATTTCTAAATTGTAAAAATTGGCATTGTCGCTGGTTCCTGACAAGGTTAACAGATTGTTGGTGGCACTCTTAAAATAAGTGGTCCCAGAGGATGCAGATGTGGTTCCATTGTTTACAAAATTACTGTTTAGGTAAAAATTGCCATCACAAACATGATTGCCCGAAGTATCG
Source organism: uncultured Xanthomarina sp. (assembly GCF_963971605.1). Lineage (NCBI taxonomy): Bacteria > Pseudomonadati > Bacteroidota > Flavobacteriia > Flavobacteriales > Flavobacteriaceae > Xanthomarina > uncultured Xanthomarina sp. Next base: position 33,934 of record NZ_CAXATZ010000014.1, on the reverse strand, counting down.
TTTGTGTACTCATCCTGAACAAACACGTTTGTGTTTGTTGTAATTTTAATTATGCCATTGTTAATTATTTGTGCATTTGCCAGAGAGCAGATACCCAAAACAAAAACAGGCAATAGTTTAGGTTTTAAGTTCATTTTTTAAGATTTGGTTAATAATTGGTTTTTAGGTCTAGATTATTTTTTTGAATTTTTCATATTCCACATTATTTACAGATTTGTTAAACACATTTTCAAGTTTAGGGACTGTTAAGGGTTTGGTAATATATCCAGAACAATGGGTTTCCATTCGAGCTCTATAAATATCGTCTGGGCAAAGCGAAGAGGATAACATATAGATATCTATTTTACTTTTATCAATGAGGTTTAACCTGTTAAATTCTTTAAAAAAGTTAAACCCATTCATTTCTGGCATATTGATATCCAACAAAACAACATCTGGAACCGTTAAAGGTTTTATATTGATATTGAGTTCCAAAAGTTTAAAAAAACTTATTGCAGAAATGGCATTGTTAAATGTCTTTATACCTATTTCAGGATTGTATTTTTCAATAATTCTTTGATTGACAAATAAGTCTATTTTGTTGTCATCAATCAGCATCACATTTTTAATCATTATTTAATTCTCCTTCTTTTAAATTTGGTAAAATCACTTCAAACGAAGTGCCTTTGTTTATTTTACTGGTTACAGTAACATGCCCATTAAAATCGTCCACTATTCGTTTCACAATATATAATCCCAATCCAGCACCATTGGAGTTGACACTATTTGCCTTAAAATAAAGATCGAAGACTTTATCTATAAATTCATTACTAATTCCCAGACCATTATCTGCAACTATTACGCTCACATGTTTTTCTGAAACCTTTACCTTAATTTTTGTGATTGGTGTGTGGTTGTTGGTTTTTGATTTAGAGAAACAAATAGCGTTATGTATTAAGTTTTGAAAAACAGAATCCATGAGCTCTTGATTAAAGTAAAAATCTGTTTTTTGCTCTACTTGAACCTGGAATTTTATAGCATCAAAATTTTTAATCCCTTTAAAAGTTTCCAGGGTCGTGTTAATTTTGGATTTAAAATCTATAACCGTAATGCTTCTTCTTTTTTCTGAAATTATTGAAGCAAAAGCCAAATCATCCAGGAGCAAACGCCCTTTTTCCAAGGTTTCATCAAGCATGTTTATTAGAAGGGACACCCTTTTGCTTTGCTTCTCTTCTTTTAACAAAAGAAGTAAGCCTTCAGCAGAAGTAAGTGGCGCTTTTAACTCATGTGCAGAACGATATAAAAACAGTTCTAAATCTTTAGTGGTCTTTTTTAATTTTTCTTCCAGTTTTTTTCGTTTGGAAATATCCAACATAAAAGCACAGTAAAATTTTTCTTTGCCATTTCGCCAATGGCTCATGGCAAATTCTACTGGAAATTCTTCACCATTCTTTCTTTGGCCCAACATTTCTATGGTGTCGTCATACGTGTTATTGTCCAATTTGTTTTTGGCTTTCAGCAATTCTTTAACACCAACATCCACTTGTTTTTTAGACATTAAGATGGTTAATGGTTCTCCTATGATTTCTGAACTGGAGTAGCCAAAAGCCAACTCAGCTCCTTTATTCCATTCAATGATGTTTCCTACACTATTGGCAACAACCAATATTCCAACATTTATAGATTGAAATATGTTACTGTATTTGGTTTCAATAGCTTTAAGCTTATTATTGGCATTGATAATGTTTCTATGTTTTTTAGATTTTAAGGTGGCGTAGATAACCTCGTTATCTATATTAAACACAGGTTTGATCTTGGAGACATATAAGGTTTGGTTTCCTTTGGGAGACAATCCTACCGACTGATATTTACATTTTTTACCTTTATCAAACACCTTGTCAACCTGCTCTTTTATATATCCATGGTTGGCAGGATGAATAAAGTCATAGATATTGGATCCCACTATACTATTGTAGGTATTGTTTAAAATGTTTTCTGAGGTGTTGATTATTTTTCCATATCTATTTATGTACAGTACTTCCTTGGTGAAATTTTCTATTAGCTTCTTTTCTTTACAGTATATAGTATTGTTGTGAGTTTCCTTGCAATAATAATTAGTGATATCATTGCTTATGGTTACATACCTTACAATGTGTCCGTTTTCATTTTTAATGGGACTAATGGTTGTATCCAACCAATGATTTTTATTGCCATTCCCTTTATAGAACAAGATGCCTCTCCACTTTTCGCCAGCCAAGATCGCTCTCCAAACTTGACAAAAGAGTTCTTTGGTTTGCAAAAGGGATTTAAGCAATTCCTGAGCCTGCCCTACACTTTGATTGATTGGTTTATTTAACAATTTTAAAAAATTATCATTGGAATAAACAATGTTCCCTTGAGTGTCTGAAATGGAGACGATAAAATGGTTTTCAAAAGAATTCAATAGCATATTGTCCTGCATGTTCTAAGCCTTTAATTTTTTTGAGCTAAAAATTTATTTTTATATTCAATACAATATGCCAAAGCAGATTCAAAATCGTTAAATATCTTAACATGGGAGTCCTTGGTGTAAATCCTAACATAAGAACTGATAAGGAGTTTGCTATTTAACGTGTCTGCCACAAAAGCCTGTAACATCACATGATGTTTTAAGATGGGACTATTGGCAAACATTTTTGCAGCAGTGGGAGAAAAATTTCCTATAAAATTACGGATATCAATTAGTAAAGGCATGGATTTACCTTGACAGATTTTTTTTATGATAAGCAAGTAAGCTTTTGCTGCTTCTTCAGAAAGGTAGCAGTCAACCTGACTGAACTTACAAAACAGAATGTCGTTTTCAATCCAAAATTTTACTTTTTCAGATTGATCTAAAATAGGTGTATTCATATAAAGGCATCATTTGGGGATTTAATGCGAAAACACATCGCCAATATGTGTGCCAAACACTTCAAAAAAGACTAAATTGTCTTTTATTTAATTGTAAGTAATTGAAATATAGGTGGTTGCAAATAATAAAAAATAATGGTCGAAAAAAAATCGGTCACGGCATACCGATAAAAATATTCGACGAAAAGAAATTACACGGAATACCGTGTTTTTATTTAGGTCTTTCTATACCCAATTTTTTTATCCGGTCCCTTAAGGTGCTGGGTTTCATTTCCAGTAATTTTGCAGCTCCTTCTGGGCCGTCAATTTTGTAGTTACATTTTTTAAGAACTTTCTTGATATGGTTTCTTTGTACATCGTCCAAAGACAAAATGGTAGATGAGATTAAAGACTCTTTGGATGAGGATTTAAAATTGGGAATCACCAGTTTTTCATCATTGGATAAAATAACGGCTCGCTCCACCAGGTTTTCCAATTCCCTTATGTTACCTGGCCAATTGTAGGATTGTAAATTGCGTTTGGTCTCTTCAGAAATGTATTTGACGTTTTTATTGTATTGTTTACTGAATTTATTGACAAAATGTTCAATTAATATTGGTATATCCTCAACACGTTCTCTTAATGGCGGAATGGTAATGGGAAAAACATTCAGCCTAAAATATAAATCTTCACGAAAATTTTTTTCTTTAACTTCTTTTTCAAGGTTTCTGTTGGTTGCTGCAATAATTCTTATATCAACTTTCTCGGTTTTAGTACTTCCTATTTGTTCCACTTCCGATTCTTGAATGGCTCTTAGTAACTTAGGTTGCATGTCCCATGGCAATTCGCCTATTTCATCTAAAAACAAAGTCCCTCCATCTGCCAATTGAAATTTTCCCAGTTTATCATTAATAGCACCAGTAAAAGATCCTTTTTTATGACCAAACAGCTCACTTTCTATAAGTTCCTTGGGAATTGCAGCACAGTTTACCTTAATCAATGGTTTGCTTTTTCTAGGGCTAATATTATGTACAGCTCTGGCCAACAACTCCTTACCTGTACCAGACTCTCCCAATAACAAAACGGTAGCATTTGTGGCTGCCACATGCTCTACCTCTGTAAGCACTTGACTAAAAGACTTGCTTCCATAAACCATTTCTTCATAATTAAACACCAAATCAATTTCTTTACGTAAATAGATGTTTTGCTGTTCCAGTTCTTTTTTTAATTTACTTAATTCTGAATTTAAGGATACCAGTTTTTCATTGGATTTGATAAGCTCTATTTCGGCTGTTTTTCTTTTGTCACTTTCCACAGCCAATGATATGATACTGGCTATGGATGTTGCAAATTCCTCGTCTTCAATTGTCCATTCATCTGTAGATTCCAAACGCTCAAAACACAACACACCATAAGGGGAATAATGTCCTTGTATTAAAACATCCAGAGTGGATTTAATCCCATAAGGCTTAAAATAAGCATCTGTAAAATTCTTTGTTCTTTTATCTTCCAAAACATCATCAACCTTCATAATTTTGTTCTTAAAAAGCGAATTAAAATATTTTGGGTAATCGTGTGACTTAAGTTCAATATGATTGAAATATTTTTCATCTTTGGAATTGAAGGCACATTTACAGGAAATGTATTTTCTTTTGGAATCAAATTCCCAGATGGAAACCCGTTCCGTTTGCATGGTATTGGCAGCCAACTTGGTAATCTCTTCAAAAACATAATTTAGATCACTGCCAACCAATCCAGCCAGCTTTAAAATGGCATCTTTTTTCTCTATGGATTTTTTGGATATGCTTTTTAATTCCTTTTGATATTTTATCCTATCTGTAATATCGTTTATAACTTCAAGCAAAAACGCTTTACCATTAATAACAATTTTTTCATAGTTTAATATAACCCGTTTCTTTTCTGAAGATTTTAAAAAGACAATTCCATTATCTAAATTATGGGTGTGATTTTCTTTGGATTTTAAGTTCTCGACAAAACTTGTATCGAAGTAGTTGTGAATATTTAAATTTTCTGGTGTTTGGCCAACAACCTCCCTTTTATTGAAACCAATGAAATTTTCCCAAGCGTTGTTAACATCTATATATTGAAATGTATCCAAGCTAAATAGGGCTTTAGGAATGGGGCTGTTAACAAAAAACCATTTGAAACATAACTCGTTGTCCACAAATTCCTCAACTTCTTTAGGTAGAGGCAATAATTTAAAGACACATAAAAAATATGCTTCTTTGTTTTCTTGACTCTCCATCAAGGAAACTGTACTCATTAACTTTCGCTCTTGGCCATTTTGTTTTAAAAAATTAACATACCCATGCCAATGGTGAGTTTCTTTAATTGTGGTCCACCAATCTTTACTTTGATGCTTATTGACTGATGTAGGTTTAAGTAAGGTTATGTTTTTGTTAAACAAATCTTTTTCTTGATATCCCAATAGGGAACACAACGGGTCGCTTATATAAACAAATTTACCCTTTAGGTTTAGTAAACACATTAAGGTGTTTTCGTTTAATATTTGGGTAAACTCACTTGAGTTTAATCCACTCAATATTTCATTATTTTGTTTGCTCATACCATATTAAACCTACATTTTTTTGGATTTGAGGACAACTTTTTTATGCAGGTCTATCAATAAATTTACGGAATTTAATGGAGTTAAAAAAAAGATTGACTGAAACTTAAGAATGGAATTAATTATTATTGTAGAAATTAAATGACTGATTATTAATTTAAAAACAATCTTTAGTCATGGTGTTTTTTATAAAGCAAAAATGGTCTTAAAACAAAAAAGCATCCCAATTTTCAAACTCTTTAGCCAAGGCCATCAAGTACTGAAGAAAGGAAAGCTTTCCATTGGATAAAGCTGAAAAAATCAACTTTACTACCATTGACAGACTACTACACCTGTCAAAACAACACAACTAATTTTTATCGCTAAAAAAAGCTCCAACTTCTTGGAGCTTGAGCAATATTTGCGGTCTGGACGGTTTAATTTAAACTTATTAAACTACCAGTATAATAAAACCTGTATATCCTACGTCAGGATATAACACCTTATTTTCACCTCCTATAAAGACAAATAATTTTATTTTTCAAAATTATCAACCTCTTGTAACTTAATGATGCAAGTAAATAATACATTATCCTCATTCCACTTACCAATAAACATTGAATTGACAGAGTTATCATAAAACTCTAGATTTACAGTAGCTGCAGATTTAGCTTCATCAATATATTTCATTGAACCTGAGAATAAAAATCCATTTTCCGTTTTCAACCTAATGAGTCCACTTGAAAAATCATTTGTTTTTGAATGTTCTATTCGGAATGTGTTCTCACTATATATTGCTCTTGTAATATCAGCGGATAAGCTTGAGCCATCAATTTCAATCTCATAATATCCAGAAATCCAGAAAATTTTTCCAATATATTTTTTCATAATATCAGTTTGCATTAACCTGTATCACGACCATACAAATGCTCTTGAAATCCTATAAAGGTATTTCTGATAGACGGTATATCTCCTAGTTTTGCTTTTGCATCTGTAATTGCTTGATATTTTAATATTAATAAATCGCCTAGTTTATCTTCATCTAATTCTTCTACTCCAACTTTTACGTATTGTTCTAACACAAAGTTTAAGAACTCTTGTTGTGCATGGTTATAGTCGTTAAAATGAACTTTTGCTTTTTCTGCTCTGTTTAATCTAGGAACTAAAGAGGAACTATAAGCTATATAAGATAACACATCAAATAGGTCGCTGTCTTCTCCATGAACAAGCTTACGTAAATCATCTAATTGTGCTGTTGTGTAACCTAGTTCTGAAAGCTCCTCTAATAGTTTTTTTCGTGTACTTGGAATACTCCATATTTTACGTAAATCGTCTTCACTATTGAATAATTGTGGGATATCTCCAAACAGGCTTTTAATAAACTGCTCTGCTGAAATAGGTTTACCATCTGGACTCCAAAAAGAGGTTTTAATCATAGAGTCAATTTCTAATTCCTTTTGTTTGGATAATTTAATTTTAAGCATGGATTTAGGTGCCGTTTCACACACACAAGGATCATTCTCACACACATAACAAAGTGGTTCTGGTTCTTTAACACAAACGCATGGTTTTTGTCCACATACCTTGCATATACGAGGACTTCCTCCTCCAGGTGGATCAACAGGGTCTAGTGGTTCTCCATCCCATTCAGGGTCTTTAAAATGCTCATGAGCATTAACAAAATCGTATATAGTAAAATAGTCTTTACCATCAAATAAGCGAGTACCACGACCTACAATTTGCTTAAACTCAATCATAGAATTCACAGGACGCATTAAGACTATATTTCTTATTTCAGGAGCATCTACTCCTGTGCTTAATTTTTGTGAAGTTGTTAGTATGGTAGGTATGCTTTTTTCATTGTCTTGAAAATCTCTTAAATGCATTTCACCAATTTTACCATCGTCTGCTGTGACTCTGTGACAATAGTTAGGGTTTTTACTTGTAGCATATTGATTGATTAAATCTCTGACTGCTGCTGCATGAATTTGGGTTGCACAGAATACTAGTGTTTTTTGATTCTGATTGATACTTTCCATAAACAATTTGACACGATACTCTTCTCTTGCTTTTATTTCAATAATACGGTTGAAATCTACTTCTGTATATTCACGTTCTTCATCTATTTCTCCTGATTCAACCTCATCATCTTCTGTATAGGTGTAATCATCTAAGGTCGTGCTAATTTCTTTGACTTTGAAAGGTGTTAGAAATCCATCATTAATTCCTGCTTTAAGAGAATAGATATACACTGGATCACCAAAGTAAGCATAAGTATCACCATTAATATCACGTTTTGGCGTGGCAGTTAAACCTAATTGTACTGCTGGACTAAAATAATCCATAATAGCTCGCCATGAACTCTCGTCTTTATTACCACCTCTATGACATTCGTCTATAATAATGAAATCAAAAAAGTCCTTTGGATACTCTCCAAAATAGGGTGAATCGTCTGGACCAGACATAAAGGTTTGAAAGATGGTAAAAAAGATATTTCCGTTTTTAGGAACCTGTTTTTTCTTTTTTATTTCTGAAGGTGCTATACGTACAAGTGCATCTTCTTCAAAAGCATTAAAAGAATTAAAGGCTTGATCTGCCAAAATGTTTCTATCTGCTAAAAACAGAATTCTTGGACTTCTACTGCCATCACGACGTAGGTTCCATTTGGCATGAAACAGCTTCCAAGCTATTTGAAATGCAATGGCTGTTTTACCTGTTCCAGTTGCAAGGGTTAATAGAATTCTATCTTTCTTTTCTGCTATGGCATTTAATACATTTGTAATGGCATTTTCCTGATAGTATCTAGGTTGCCAAGTCCCAGATCTATCTTCAAAAGGAATGGCAAATAAACGTTCTTTCCAATTTGCTATTTCTACTTTATAATCTTCTTTAGGAGCTGGGAAGGTCATCTCCCATAATTCTTGAGGTGTCGGATATTTGCTGACATCGCCTTCTGTGGCTTCTTGCATATCTACACCATAAATTTTCAAACCATTGGTAGCATAGGTATAGCGTATATTTAAACGCTCTGCATAGTCTTTAGCTTGACCCAAACCATCTGTATAATATAAGTCACGTTTTTTAGCTTCTATAACGCCAATACGTCTGTTTTGATACTCTAACACATAATCTGCAAACAAGGCTTTATTACGTCTTCCTTGACCTATTAAACGTCCTTTAGTAATGGGAAACTCTAAACGGATACGACTGCCTTCAATAACTCCCCAACCTGCCTCACGTAAAGCTGGTTCTATTAAGTCGTGTTTGGTTTGTGCTTCGTTCAATTATTACGGATTTTTATAATTTAAATATACAAATGTCTTTTTATATATTCTTTTCTTTAACTGACAATTGGATCTAACAATTCAATTCTGTTTAATATTGGTAAAATATTAAACCTTTCTACAATAATGTATCTTTTTAGACTAACATAGGAATTCAATAAATCTCTATTGTTCTCCGTTTTATCAAATTTTGATTTCAAGTTAATTGAAATTGGATTATTATATTCATCTTTTTCTATATCAAATGGCACAAAAGGATATATATCAAAATATCTGTAATTATGATAAGCAACCGCCAAATTTACTATTGCATATATGAATAATGGTTGGTCTTGGTCATCAACATTTTGAAATATACTTTCTATTTCAAAAATAAGTTGCTGTACATCAAAAACTTTCTCTTTTATTTTAGAAAAAATCTCTCTTTTATTAATCTTTAAAAAAATTAATAACAAGAATAAATCTGGAAATAAATGATCATTTGGGTTTACAGTTTTTAAAGCAACTCTAGAAGCAGAAAATAGTTTCTCAATTCTTCTTAAATTAATTTCTTTTCCTTTTATAATAGCAGACGCAAAATTTTTAAAATTTGATGCTTCATGTTTCAAATGAGACTGTCTGCTACTTAAAAAGAATTCATTAAATGAGAAGTAATCATAAAAATAATCCACCAATTGCCTTTTATTTGGCTCTGGAATAACATATTCCAAATCAATAAATCTCCTTAAGTATTCATCAGCGTCAATATTTTCACTTCCATAAACACCCCTTACTGCATATCCTAATTGAATTTTATCAATAGATAAAACAAACACAATTCCTGGCACAGAAAACAGGTGTTTTATTTGTTCTAATACCTCTACTGCATAATTTGGTCTGCATCTGTCAAGTTCATCTATCATAAAGACAATAGGTTTTCCATTACCTGCTTCATTTACAAATGATTCTAAACTATCTTTAAAATCTTGTATACTCTTTTTACGTGAGGAATATTTTTTAGTTGCCTCTTTTAATTGGTCTTCAGTATATTCTCCAATAGTTTCAATTAAGTCTTCAACCGCTTCATCTCCAACTAACCTTTTTGCCAAATGTTTTCCAATAGATGGTAGCAGTGAACTTGTTAAAGGGACGACCTTTTTAAGGACGTCTTTAAATTTTTGTTCAGGCTTATTTTTAAGCTCTCCTAATTCTGAAATTAATGCAATTAAAACATCATTTTCAAAATCGTTCTCCCAGGCATTATAGTAGAGTGTCTGGAAACCATTATTAATCATATCCTGACGCCACATTTTCACAAACGTCGTTTTTCCTTCTCCCCATGGATTGTTTATTGCAAGTACAAAACCATCTGCATAACTTTCTACTATATTTGTTAAAATATCTGCATATTTCTTTCTATCCAGTTTACAATTAATAAACGGATTAGAACCATCTTCAGGAATTACTATGTCGTTGTTCTTTAACTTCATTAAGAGTGATTTATATTAATTTTTGAGCTCCAATCATTTAACATGTATTCAAACTTTTTCTCTCCTTTTGGCACTCTTGCTGCCATACTAGGTGATTTTAACTCAACTACAGTGCTTTCAATTTTTCCTACTTCACTTCTCCATTCTTTTAGTTTAGAGCCAGTACCCCATGTAGTATAAACTTTAACACCTTTGTTTTTAGCTATTACAGTATTAATTGATTCTGTATTATAAAACCTATCTAAACAAGTATTAATTATTTTAGAATCTTTATAGCCTTTTCCTTGTACATTGATTAATTTATTTTCAGGCACATCAAGTTCTTTAATCATGTCCATACAACCAATTCCGTATTTTTTTAATTCATTGAAAAAGGTTTCTTTATTATATAAATTAAATTCTCCACCAAATATTTCACGTAATAACGGCCAAAACTGATTTCTTTCACGACCATAATAATACTCAACTTCCTCTCCTCCTTTAGGATTAAAAGTCCCAATAAATAGATATTTAAGTGACCAAGTAGGGACATAAAACTCCTTATCAGCTAATTGATGTTTGACTGCTATCACACCTCAACCATTTTATTAGTTAACTCTCCTGCAAAGGCTTTTTGTAAGATGGATTTTTTGAGTTCTTCTAAATCTTCAAGCTTCCTATTATAGTTTGATTCTATTTGAAAAGTTTGTTTTCTTAATTCTTTCATTTTTGGAATAATATCCTTTTGCTCTTCTATACTTGGAAAAGATATTTTTATTTTTCTTAAATCATCATTATATAATCTTGAAATTGTAGCACCTTTAGATGGATTGAAATCACAAACACCATAAAACTGATATAAATATTCATTCGTTACTAATTCTTCATTATTATCAATCCAAACAATGTTAGAGTCTTGAAAATATGCAGGTAATCCATCATACACAACTCTTCTACCTATTGTGCCAGAAGCAGACAAAAGAATATCACCTTTTTTAGGAAAGGAATATTTAGACCTATATTCTTCATAAGTTTCCTTTCTTATGAAAGCATTTGGAGTTTTACCAAATGTGCCAATTTTATAAAAGGGTATATCTCCAATCGGTGTGGTTTGTTTTTTGAGTATCCTTTTGCACATAGATACTTTACCTAATTCCCCCAAACTCTTCTCCTCCCATCCCTCACCTTTTTGGCTAAAGATATCATTGAGTTTAGATTGAAACAGCTCTTTAGCATTCTCTATATTCCTTTCAATATTGGCTTTGGCTTGGTCTATGGCTTTAAAGGTTTGATCTAAAATGGCGACTATTTGTTGTTGTTCTGGGAGTGGTGGGATTGGGATTGGGAATTTTCTTAAATACCCTAACCCAACAAAACGTTGAGTAGACCCTTTAGCATCATTCATCATTTTATCTATAACAAATGGCGATTCAAGATAATACTTCAAAAATTTACTGTTTTGAGAATCATCAACCTTGAACAATGCAACATTTTTTATTGCATAATTAGGCTCCTCTGTAATTACTGTTGGATTACCAATCGTCCCAATCATAGCAAACAAGACATCTCCAATATCAACTTTGCTTCTTTTATTAATACTAATGTAATCTTCTTCAGATATGTATTTAATCTTATCAAATGTAATTATACCATCCTTCAGGTTTTTGGAAGTAATCAAAGGATATCCTTCATCTTGATATTTTGGTGAATCATGTGTTCCATCCCTAACATCATATACTTCAGACATTATTTTTATATCCCACTTTTCACTCATATCAACTCTTTAATAGATTTAAGAATAGTATTAGTTTCACTATCCAATCGTTCCATTTCAGCCAAAATAACTTCAGGTGTTCTTAATGGTGCTTCTTCTGGTGTGTTAGGGTTTTTAACGCTTAAATCACAGGTGGTTTCGTCTATATCTGCTACTTTTAGGTTCCAAGACTTTTCTGTTTCAGGCTTGGTTTTTTGTAGGCTTACAAATTCCTCTAAATCTTTATCATTCAATGGGTTTGTTTTACCCATATTACGTCCAGGATCTAATTGATAATACCAAATGTTCTTGGTTGGTTCTCCTTTTTGAAAGAACAGCACTACCGTTTTTACTCCAGCTCCTAAGAAGGTTCCGCTAGGCATATCTAAAACCGTATGTAGATTACAGGTGTCTAATAATAGTTGACGTAAAGCCACTGAGGCATTGTCTGTATTTGATAAGAATGTGTTTTTAATAATTACTGCTGCACGACCTCCTGTTTTTAGGCTCTTAAGAAAGTGCTGCATAAAGAGAAAGGCAGTTTCTCCTGTTTTAATGTCAAAATTTTGCTGTACTTCTTTACGTTCCTTCCCTCCAAATGGGGGATTTGCCAAAATAACATGGTATCTATTTTTTTCTTGTATATCGCGTATGTTTTCCCCTAATGTATTGGTATGAATAATATTAGGAGCTTCAATACCATGGAGTATCATATTCATAATCCCAATTACGTAGGCAAGGTTCTTTTTCTCCTTACCGTAAAAAGTGTCTTCCTGTAAGGTTTTAAGGTTAGAGGTGGTTTTCTCCATACGCTCATACATGTACTCGTAGGCTTCACATAAGAAGCCACAGGAACCTGCTGCACCATCATACACCTTTTCACCCATTTGAGGATTTACTACCTGTATCATGGCTCTAATAAGTGGTCTTGGCGTGTAGTATTGTCCTCCATTACGTCCAGCATTGCCCATATTTTTAATCTTGGATTCGTATAGGTGGCTTAACTCGTGTTTATCCTTAGAACTACGGAAAGGTAATTCATCTATATATCCTAAAATTTCACGTAGTATATATCCGCTTTGAATTTTGTTTTTAAGCTCTGAGAAGATTTCACCTATTTTATATTCTATGGTCTGTGGGTTATCGGCTCTTTGTCTAAACCCAGCCATATATGGATATAGTTTACTATCTACAAACTGAATTAAATCTGGTCCTGTTAATGCTACGTGGTGATCTAGCTCACCATTGGCATCTTTAGGCATTGCCCAATTGTTCCAACGGTACTCTTCGTCTAGTATATAACTGTATTCTTTCCCTTGTAAAGCGGCTTCATCTGCCTTGTCTTTTTCTAAATCATCCAGATAGCGCAGAAACATTATCCACGAGGTTTGCCCTATATAGTCTAATTCACTATCTGCACCTGAATCTTTGTATAGTAGGTCGTCTATATTTTTAAATGTTTGTTCAAAACTCATTATGTTTATTCGTCTTTTTTATGTAGTAGTTAGTGAATTGGTGTAATTTTATGTTAGAGATTTTAAAAATACGGAAATTCAGGTTGAATTTGACAGGGAATATGGATATATTTTATACCTTTTTCCTCTTATTTAAAAGACCAACCAAAAATGAAAAAACTAGTAATTGTATTTATTCTTATTTTTTCTACTGTAGGATACTCGCAGATTATTCAAAATCTGGAGCAACGTGAAACAATTCTTGATCTTCAAAAAAAAGAAATTTACAAAGGGAAAATAGGCTTAACTGAAGCTTACCCTATAGAGAACTATTATGCTATTATTACAGAGCATAGAGATATTAGGTCACAAGTTGTAAATATCTACTTTGATTTTGGACAAGCATCTGGTCACTTTGACATTGATTATATTTTAGATGAAAACGGTAATAAGTTTCAATTATATTCTATAGTGGATGCCATGAATTATATGAGAAAATTGGGTTGGACTTATGTAGATACTTCTGAACATGTTTGGCCAAACGTTCATGTAACTAAATATCTTTTTGAAAATAAAGGGGATGCTTTAATACCATACATTAAAGATTAAATGGTCTTACTTAGACCGCAATACAACCTTGCAAATACATACATATATTGAACTTCCTATCCTACACAAGAAGATAACACCTTATTCTTATACTCCTCTTGTAGGAACAGAAGTTTAAATCTAAAAAAAAATCTATTATTTTTCCTGAATTATTGTTTTACAGAGCTCCCTTTAAAGCCCTTTATTCATAGGGTTTTACAAAAAAAATGAGGAAGTTAAACCTCCTCATAATTTTATTTATATTAGTTATTTAACTAATTTGTTTTAAGATTCATTAAGCCATTCCAAAAAGAGTGTACGCATTCTTTTACTTGGAATAAATAAATTCATCGGCTTACCTTCACGAATACATCCTCTAAAAACCCATTGAACTAATTCAGCTAAAGCCCATTGATCTTCATTTACTTTAATTTTTCCTTGTTCAAAAAACCTTTTTATATTAGGATTCAGAAATCTATTTGCTAAGTAGATCATGGATTTTTTATGAGAGTACTTGTTTGTTGCTCTTTCATTTACAGGAATAAAACCTTTAGAATACCCAGCTCCTTTTAATTTTGACTTAAAGGCTTTAAAAGTAGTAAAACAAGTTTCTTTGGAATTAGTTTTGAATTCCCTACAAAGTAGATTTTTAATCCTTGTACTAATCCTCTTTAATTCTTTAGTTGATTTATTTTTCAACCAATTTACACTAAATGCATAATTTGAATTACCTATTTTATTGTTATTACCGTTATAAACATTCAACAAAGTTTTTATTTTAGCTTTCGCCATTAATTCTTGTTTTTTTGAAGCTTTATTAACTTTGAACTTAATATTGTAAAATTTAAAATAAGCAGCTAACAAACTACCTTCAAACAAATATGTTAATACAGTAACTGATTTAAAACTTTTAAAAATTTCAGGTGGAAATACCCAAACAAGCAACTTATCATTAACATAAACTACATTTGCTGTTTCACAATATTTTTTCAATTCTGCATAATACTTACCATCGTACTCATCTCCTGTATATGTAACTTCACCAGATATTTCATCTACAATAATTAGACCTTGATCCAGTGCTATTTTTATATCTGCTGGAGCAATTGACATAACTTTAATAGGAGTTATCACCTCATCTAATATTAAATCGTAATTTCTGAAAAAACTATAATCACTTTTATGTAATTTTTGAAATAAACTATGTGTAGTTGCCAAGTTTTGGCATTTATTCACACTTCTTAGTAAGTTATCTCTTTTATAAACAGCATTATACTCTTCTTCAATTTGGTCATAATCATAACTAACCATGGGTTCTATAACGCTTGGTACGTTTTTAATTATTCTACTAACTTCTTCTAGAAACGGTGTCACGTAAATAAAATTTCCAGAATGTTTTTTCATTTTTTCTATTGCATTATGGGTTTTACCGCTACCCATTATAGCGTCAATTATTTTTATTTTTTTCATTTATCATTTTCATTCCTATAATAATTAAATATTATAGTTACTCCTGTCCTTATAGCATGCAAAAATTTATTACATACTTCACATTCTTGTTAGCATTAAAAATGCTAATACTAATTTTTTAAACCAGAATATCTGATTCACTTTTAAAATAATTTGAAATTTTTGTCTAATAATGGAGTGATTCCATTATGTTGATGACGTAGTTTTAAGTTTTGTTCTACATATTGCCATCTAATTTTTATTTAGTAACAAAAACTAAACCAACCTTACATTTTAATCTATATTTTTTTTAAATAATTAATAAGAGCCCATAAACAGGGCTCTCACTAATACAGCTGACACTTTTTCAGGGGTTTTTTGATAAAGCTGAAACCGTCTCAAAAGCTTGGTTATTCAAAATACAGCATAACAGCTATTTCATTAGAATATTAAAATGGTAGTAGTAATAAGCATCACCCTTAATAATAAACACTGTAAGCATGGTTGTAGATAATTTAACCATTTCAACGGATTGTACCGTTCCTTTAATTAAAACACCTATATCATGCCTAAGCTCAACTTCAAAAGGACATTGAAGCTCAATAATTTTATTCCTACCCTTTATTACCAGAATGCTATAAGGTGAACTATACCGTAATAATTCTGCCCATTTTTTGGGATTCATATCTGTCTAGTTATTAATCATTAATTTATTTAGATACCAATTAGGCTTTTGGTTTTGTATGGAATTACATAGATCTTGTGTGAACTCATAAGCAAACAAACCTCTATCTAAGAAACTATCTATATAACTTGACTTGTTAGCACCTGTTATTAAATTATAAAGGTTCCACAAGTTTATTGCCCCATTCTCTTGCCTAGAGAAATCTCTACAATTAAAATAATCCCTAATAATGGTATTAATTTGGTTATCATTAATAGCAAGAGGAAAAGTAGTTTGTTGTTCCTCTCTAGGTAGATGCTGATACATTTTTAGCTTACCAACTAGATGCGCAAATTGTTCATTGTTTAATTCAAACTTAGACATCATTTCTAGAGTTCCAAGTTGCTTTTCTTTATTCCATTGAAGAGATAAATTATTTATAGTTTCCTCCAATTCTAGTATTGAACCAATGCGTATATCATTAGCATAACCATCTGTACTTACACATAGATTTGTGCATACTTTGTTTTGAAACCCAATAAAGACTTTGAATTTTTCAAGGCTTTTCTTAGCATATAAGTTTTCATGAGATAAAGAACGTACACCACCAATAGTTAAGTTTAATTTATTGCCATTTACCATTTCACTAATTTGTGGTATCTCTATTACAAATGCACAACGCTCATAATAAATGGTTTTTTCATGTTCTTGGAGTTCTTTAGCAGGCTTACCTACTGCACTAGGGATTCTCCCTTTTACAATATGTGATACTCTTACTTCAGGAGGATTTAATATGGCATCAGGAAATAGTTTTTGTGCAACTTCTACAGTTTTATTAATAAACTCGTAGTGGCTTATCGTAGATTCATTGTCCTTACTAAAGACTGGTATGATACAATCTTTTTTTAAATGATCTAGAGTAACAGGGATAGTATTAGCTTCAATAAAGTGTGAAGCATTCTTAATGACATCGTAGTCGTTAATGATTTGGTTGGGCTGTTGTATTTGATTCAGTAGTTCCATTGTTTATTATTTTATTATCTGTTATTACTTGGTTAGTTACATTTTCTAATTCTGCTTTCTTTTTAACTATTAAAGGATATATAAAATCTTTTATAGAATTATATTTTGAATATATATGTCTTAGTCCTTCTAATGTGGTACAAGAATTAACTTCTAGGGTTGCTTCCTTTTTTAAGGAGCTTGATTGACACCATTCTATTAATTTACGCCCAGTTGCACTATTAATTACAAATTCTGGTTTACCTACAAATAACCCTGTTCTATCTTTTGAAGGCATTGCCATGTGCTGGTTATTTATAAGCTCAAAATTCAAGGTCAATTCGTATTCATAGCCATCACGAGTAATTTCTTTAGTTCCGTGTTTAATTACTTTAGTTTTACCATTACTACCCACATCCATTGAATAATCAGTTTTTCGTCTAGTAGTAGTAATAATGTGACAACTAGAACTTAATATGGCATTAATAAACTCTTGATGTCTAGGTCCTAATTTTGCCCAGTCTTGGAAGCGACCACCCATTTTATCATGGATTTCTAGACAGCCTCCAGAGCCATTCCATTCATGGCTAATACTATCAATGATAATCACCTCTATAGAGGCATTTTCACAGGTTTTAATGGCTTCAATATATCTTTCTGGAGCATAAGGTTCATTTAGCTGTAAAACCCCATATACGCCTAGATGAGCGTATAAATTAGCACTACAATTTTCTGTGTCTATGACTGCTATTTTTGACCAATCATTAGTCATTCCATAAGCCATAAGCAATGCTGAATATGTTTTACCAAATCCACTAGCTCCACTTAGACCAATTCTTAATTTGACTTCAGTACGTTTTGCTTGTATTAATTTCATTTTATTTTGATTTAATTTGGTTATTGAATAAAAAAAAGAGCCTCCAAATGGAAGCTCTATGACGTATTATTTAATTTTTTTAGTGTCCTTGACCACATGGTCTTTTAACACCTGTAGATTTTCATCTACATACTCCCATTTATGGGAAAGTTCAATAGTTTCTTCTGTGTCCTGTATAGTATATTTGTAAGGATCACATTCAATTCTTTTAATAACACCTGGAAACTGTGTTCCAATAGCTGATTTACAAGTCTGTTCCCCAAATGTAGTTGGTACAGTTGCATTTCTTACTGTGAAATAAGTTCTACCTGTTTTTTGACTTAATACTGGCTCTATACCTCCTTCTAGGATTAATGCATAGAATTTTTCACCATCATCTTTTGTAATGGTTTTGTAGTTTTTAATAGTTACCATCTTTTAAAGTTTTTAAATTAATAAATGTACGGGGGGGATGTCCCAATTCTCTAAGATGGTGCGGGTGATGTAGGGATTATTTGGCTTTTACAGGGATGGTAAATTTTTTATTCTATTCTTCTATAGTACCTAACAAAAATAGTATCGTCATCACAATTATTATTAGAGCAACTTTTTCTGGCAATGAAATAATCATTAGTCATATTATAAACTAACTTGTACAGCCAAGTATCTTCAGGTTCCCATCCTGAAAAATATAATTTATTCCCTTCAAAATAATACTCTTTTGTGTATTCTTCTCCCCATTCATGAACAAAAACTGTTTGATCAGCTCTAAATAAAAATGTAGTTTCTTCAGATAATATTGTATAGTCATCCGTGTTATCTGGGTCTGATTCAGGAAGACCAATATAGTCTTCATAATTTTGCTTAGGAGCACCGTGCCATTGATATTCAACAATCCATTTACCTTGAATCATTTCACTGTAATTGCTATTATTAGCATTGTTGTCATCGTTGTTGTCATCATTGTTTGAACAATTAAAAAACAAAGTTGAAATTGTTATAAATATTAAATAAAGTGTTCTATTAACTATCATGTTTTTAGTTGTTTGATTAATAATAATTATATAAAGTTAGTGAAATAATTTCTATTGCGGTCTTTAGTCCGCGCAATTCATTGTGAGAACTTATTCCTTTGTGATATGGTTGATATCAACAAAAAAATTTGTAATTACATAGCTTCAGAATGGGTTATTAAGAGCAAATCCAATAGAAGTTTTGCTATTGACCATAATTTAGATGAAAAGACCGTAAGAAAAATTCTTCAAAAGGACGGTTATAGGATGCCTGTTAAAACACTCCAAAAGATTTGTGTAGCTAAAGAGATTAAGATATCAGATTTTTTTCTGCTTATAAAGCAATAATCTATTTCAGGTTAAATTTAGTAGAATACTTATTTAAACTATCTCCACATTTAAAACTCTGTATATCTACAATAGCATTCTTCTTACTATCATAGTAGACTTCAACAAAGAATTTATCATATTAAGGATATCAGGTCTAAGGACTCTTTCACTAGAAGCATAAAAACTATTACAATCTACAGATATTATACATATAATTGTAATTGACATTTAAACTTTTCATTATTGGAAGTTGAATATATTAATAATTTTTCAACTTTTCCATTTGTTCAGATACACTCCTTTGAATTATCTCACCATAACTATCTTGTGTAGTCTGTATCTTAGAATGTCCTAATAACTTACTTACAATCTCAATAGGAACATTATTATAAAGCAATACAGTAGTAGCAAATGTCTTTCTAGCTATGTGATGCGTTAAGTTAAACTCTATACCAACTACATTAGCTATTTCCTTTAAATAAGCATTGAATTTTGGGTTAGACATTCTAGGAAATACATATTCAGAATCTTCATTTATATACACTTCCATTATCTCTTTTGCTTTAGGAAGTAATGGCACTTTATAGAATCCATTAGTTTTATTTCTTAACACATGAATCCATAGATTACCATCAAATTCTGTAACAATATTAGACTTCTTTAAATTACTCATTTCACTAAACCCTAATCCAGTGTAACAGCAGAAAACAAACATGTCTTTTATCTGTTGTATTCTATTGATTTCAAAATTGGTTTGTTCTAGTTTTTTAAGTTCCTCTGGAGACAGAAACAATATCTTTTTTTTAACCGTTTTAGGCTTATACATAATGAAAGGGTCTTTAGCTAAATAGTCTTCAGATAAAGCGTATTTAATCACTCTCCTAAACCTCTGTATCGCCTTGTTTAAGGTGCTCTGCTGGAACTTCTTCTCTGTTTTAAGGAAATACTCATAATGGGTTACAAAACTGCTTCTAAGAGTCTTTAATTTGATGTCATTTGACTTGAATTTATACTTAATAAAACTCTTTAAATGCCTGCCAGATTCTACATACTTATCATAGGTTACCTGCTTAATATCTATACCAATTAATTTCTTGATTCTTAACAGATATAAGTTGTAAACTTCTACTACTCCATAATCCTTTTTTAGAGGTTTACCTTTGTATTGTAGGTAGATATCATTCACATCATATTCTACTTCATTAACTTGTAGAAATAAAAAAGCCTGATGAAGTTTAGTTCTTATCAGGCTCAATTGTGTATTGGTTAGTTCTGCATCTGGTTCAGATAGTTTTACAAGTTGTAGTTTACTGTTCCAATTTGATGGATTTACAGTAATGCCGCTTGAAAATTCTTTACGTTGTTTATTGTATGTTATTCTGCATTTAATTACAGACTTGTCTTTTGTATTAAGTCTATATTTAGACACGACAAACAACACGTGTATTACACTGTTATTCATAATTTTATGTTTTTAAATTACTAATTGATTTTTTAAAAGGTGCGCATTTTAGAGAAGTGAATTGACACCGTATTGGACACCTTTTAAGGTGTGAAAACTAGATATATTGACTATTTAGAAATAGTCCTAAAACAAAAAAGCATCCCAATTTTCAAACTCTTTAGCCAAGGCCATCAAGTACTGAAGAAAGGAAAGCTTTCCATTGGATAAAGCTGAAAAAATCAACTTTACTACCATTGACAGACTACTACACCTGTCAAAACAACACAACTAATTTTTATCGCTAAAAAAAGCTCCAACTTCTTGGAGCTTGAGCAATATTTGCGGTCTGGACGGGACTCGAACCCGCGACCTTCGCCGTGACAGGGCGACATTCTAACCAACTGAACTACCAGACCGTTGCTTTATTGCGAGGGCAAATATACATTGCAATTTTAACTTCACAAATATTTTTTGAAGTTTTTTTTGTTTTTTTCCCTTAACCAAACTTTTGACGCTCTACCATATATGTTGTTAAGATGTTATCAAATTTTTTATTGATGTCTGCTTCCACATATTTTATCCGATACTGTCCACACTTTAATTTTATGGCTTCAAAATAGGTTCTTACAGCTTCCTTATAGTTGTCTCTAATGTTTTCGGCATAAAGGTTAATATGCTCTCCTGTTTCTACATCCACATAGCGCTTGGGTGAGTTATCAAAATCGAATAAAACTTCTTTCTCTTTATCGAATACATGAAACAAAACCACTTCGTGTTTGTTATATTTTAAATGACGTAAAGCTTCAAATAATTTTTCTTGATCTACAGATGTTTGCAACATATCAGTAAAAAAGAAAATAAGAGAGCGTCTTTTAATTTTTTCAGCTATTTGGTGCAAAAAAGTATAGGTTTCTGTTTGTTTGTTTTCTGGTTTGCTAACCACCAGTTCGCTTAATTGGTGCAACAGCATTTGATGATGTCTTTCACTTCCTTTTTCTGGTGCGTAATAGGTATAACTATCGCTGTAAACACTCATGCCTATGGCATCTCTTTGTTTTTTTAAAATGTGCATTAACGATGCCGAGGCCAAAGCCGTAAAAGCGATTTTATTTAAATGGTCTATGGAAAACGTCCTTAATTCTGGATAGTGCATGGAACTGCTGTTGTCTATAATTAAGTGACAGCGCAAATTGGTCTCTTCGTCGTAACGTTTTGTGAATAATTTATCGGTTTTGGCATACAGTTTCCAGTCTATGTGTTTGGTGCTTTCGCCTTGATTATAAATCTTATGTTCGGCAAATTCTGCTGAAAACCCATGAAACGGACTTTTGTGCATGCCAGCAATAAAGCCTTCCACCACTTGTTTGGCAAGTAAGTCCAAATTTTTAAACCCGCCCGTTTTATTGAGTTCTTTTTGTAAGTCCATTAGCCCATCTGTCTCAAGAGACATCTTCCCATATTCCGACCGTGTTCAGTACAAGAAAGGAAGAATTCAACATTTTAAATTAGTTCATATGAATCTTCTAAACTAAAAAAGGTTTGCCGTTAAAGCAAACCTTTTATCTTTTCTTTTAGAAAGTAATTTTTATAAAAGTGAGTCGATTGCTTCAGTATAAGCACTTTTTTGTGCCACACCTACTTGGCGACCTACTACTTCTCCATTTTGAAACACCAATACAGTAGGAATGTTACGCACACCATATTTGGCAGCAAACTCTTGATTTGCATCTACATCTACCTTTCCTACCACAGCTTTACCCTCATATTCTTTACTGATTTCATCAATAATTGGTCCAACCATTCTACATGGTCCACACCAAGCTGCCCAAAAATCTACCATTACAGGCTTATCACTCTTTAAAACGGTTTCTTCAAACGTTGCATCTGTTATCTCTAATGCCATAATTTATAATTTAATATGTTCTACTTCTATTTATATTACAATATTAGTCAAAAATTTTGCCAAAGCTTACAACCTGACAATTTGTTTTGTTTATGTGTGTATTGGTTTCTGTTATTTTTTGGTGTTTTGGACGTTTTCTTAAATGCCGTAAGTATTAATCTTTCAGTATTAAAAACTTTAAATGTTTACAATCAAGCTATATTATTAAATGAAGTTTGTCAATTCAACTTATAAAAAACCCCATCCGATTCCAGTTCGTCCAATAGTTCTTGGGATATTTTTATTTTTTGTTTTCTACTTGGCATGTTCAATTTTATCTGCTCTTCGGTGTCGTAAATTATAAAATTCAACAAGTGATCGCCTTTATGCATGTTAAAAAGCTCTTTTAATCTGTTGACACGTGCTTCCTGTAAATCGGAAATCTGCAATTGTACAGACAATTTTTTGGCATAGGCGTCCATGACATCATGTAACAACTGGAAGTTGTTAAACTGAATTCTAGGTTCTGATTTATTCCCTGTATCTCTATTGATCCATCCTTCCCGAACAAACATTTTCACATATACAAAAGAATTTTTTAACAGAAAGTGCCTAAACTTTAGGTATTCTTCTCCAAAAATCCGAAACTCATGGCTATCTGTATAATCTTCAACGGTAAACAAGGCCCAGCCTTTTCCTTGTTTGCTCACACGATGCTGCACATCTGTAACCACACCTCCAAAAGTAAGTTCTCTATTTACAAATGGCTCTAAATCTTTTAACAAAGCCAAATTGGCATTGCAAAAGGTTTTCATTTCTATTCTAAAATCGTCTAATGGATGTCCAGAAATATAAATTCCAACTACTTCTTTTTCTTTTGCAAGTTTTTCCATGGTACCCCATTCTTCGCAAGGTGGTACCAAAGGTTCTGCTATTTGCACATCACTGGCTTCGCCAAACAAACTCACTTGGGCCGAATTTTCATTTTCTTGATGTTTGGCACCATATTTAATGGCCTTTTCGAGAAAAGTAATTCCGTCTCCATCATCATGAAAATATTGCGCTCTATGTGTGTCGCTAAAGCAATCAAAGCCTCCAGCCAAGGCTAGGTTTTCAAACGCTTTTTTATTGGCTGCCCTTAAGTCTATACGCTTGGCAAAATCAAAAATGGACTTGTAGTGACCATCTTTTTTTCGGTTTTCCACAATGGTTTTTACGGCTCCATGACCTACCCCTTTAATGGCTCCCATTCCAAAACGAACGGCATTGTTTTGGTTTACAGAAAATTTATAATAACTCTCGTTGATATCTGGCCCAAGAACATTTAATTTCATGCGTTTACATTCTTCCATGAAAAAGGTAACCTGTTTGATATCGTTCATGTTATTGGACAACACAGCTGCCATATATTCTGCTGGATAATGTGCTTTTAAATAGGCTGTTTGATAAGCTATCCAAGCGTAACAGGTGGAATGTGATTTATTGAATGCATAACTGGCAAATGCTTCCCAATCTTTCCAAATTTTCTCCAGTTTATTGGCATCATGACCTTTGGCTACGGCTTGTTCAATAAATTTTGGTTTCATCTTATCCAATACAGCTATTTGCTTTTTACCCATAGCCTTTCTCAACACATCAGCTTCACCTTTTGTGAAATCTGCCAGTTTTTGCGACAGCAACATTACCTGCTCTTGGTAGACTGTTATCCCATAGGTTTCTTTAAGATACTCTTCCATGGCTGGCAAATCGTAGTCTATTTCTTCTAAACCATGTTTACGTTTGGTAAAACTTGGTATATATTCCATAGGTCCTGGTCTATACAAAGCATTCATGGCTATTAAGTCTTCAAAAACGGTTGGTTTAAGTTCTTTTAAATGTTTTTGCATGCCAGGCGATTCGTATTGGAACACCCCAACGGTTTCACCTTTTTGAAAGAGCTCATATGTT
Organism: uncultured Xanthomarina sp.; assembly: GCF_963971605.1. NCBI lineage: Bacteria > Pseudomonadati > Bacteroidota > Flavobacteriia > Flavobacteriales > Flavobacteriaceae > Xanthomarina > uncultured Xanthomarina sp. The sequence goes on along the minus strand of NZ_CAXATZ010000014.1, from coordinate 9,407 downwards.
TTTTCATCATCCAGAGGGAAGCTATCTGGATCCAGTTGGATATTGTGCTTGGCTTTTACAATTTTTACTGTATCCTTAATTAAAGTAAGTGTTTTTAAACCCAGAAAGTCCATTTTTAACAAACCTGCATCTTCCACCACAGAGTTGTCGAATTGTGTCACATACAAATCAGAGTCCTTGGCAGTTGCCACTGGCACAAACTTGGTAATATCATCTGGAGTGATAATTACACCACAAGCGTGAATTCCTGTATTTCTAACCGAACCTTCCAATGTTCTAGCCAAATTGACTGTTTCAGCTTCTAAATCTTCACCTTCTGAAATGTTTAAAAGCTGATTGACCTTTTCCAAGTCTTCAGATCGAAACATGTTTTTCAAGCTTTTTTCGTCCGCTCCAAAAATTTTGTGCAGTTTGGACATGGTAGGAATCAATTTGGCGATCCTATCAGCATCAAAAAGTGGCAAATCCAGTACTCTAGCTGTATCACGAATGGAAGATTTGGCTGCCATGGTACCATAAGTGATGATTTGGGCCACTTGATTGCTACCATATTTTTTGATAACATAATCCATGACGCGACTTCTGCCTTCATCATCAAAATCGATATCGATATCTGGCATACTGATACGATCCGGATTTAAAAAACGCTCAAAAAGCAAATCGTATTTTAAAGGGTCTATATTGGTTATCCATAAGCAATAAGCCACAACCGAACCTGCAGCCGAACCACGACCAGGACCTACAGAAACATCCATGTTTCTAGCTTCCCGAATAAAATCTTCCACAATTAAAAAATATCCTGGATAACCTGTGTTTTCAATAACTTCCAGTTCAAAATTCAACCTTTCTGTAATTTCATCGGTAAGTGTGCCATAACGTTTTTTGGCACCTTCAAAAGTTAAATGTCTTAGATATGCATTTTCCCCTCTTTTTCCTCCATCTTTGGCATCTTCGTCGTTTTTAAATTCGTCCGGAATATCAAAAGCAGGCAATAACACTTCCCTGGCCAGTTGGTAATGTTCTATTTTACCTACAACCTCTTGAATGTTTGAAATAGCTTCGGGCAGATCTTTAAAGAGATCCTTCATCTCTTTTGAAGACTTAAAGTAATATTCCTGATTTGGCAATCCGTAACGATAGCCACGACCGCGACCAATAGGTGTCGCCTGCTTTTCGCCATCTTTTACACACAGCAAAATATCATGCGCATTGGCATCTTCCTGCTTGGCGTAATAGGTGTTGTTGGTGGCAACCAACTTTACATTGTGCTTTTTGGACAATTCTATTAAAACAGCATTCACCCGATTTTCATCTTCTTGATTGTGACGCATAATTTCTATGTACAGATCGTCTCCAAATGCATCTTTCCACCAAAGCAAAGCTTCTTCTGCTTGATTTTCTCCTATGTTCAACACTTTGCTTGGCACTTCACCATATAAGTTTCCGGTGAGCACAATGAGGTCTTCCTTGTATTGAAGAATTAATTTTTTATCGATTCTGGGCACGTAATAAAATCCATCTGTATAGGCATGAGAAGATAATTTAGCCAAGTTGTGATAGCCTTTTTTGTTTTTGGCCAAAAGCACAATTTGATAACCATTGTCCTTTCTGGTTTTATCCAGATGGTCTTCGCAAACAAAAAATTCGCAACCAATAATAGGTTTTATTTCTTTTAAGCTTGGCGTCTTACCTGCTTCCAGAGCCTCTTTGTTTTTGGCCTGAACCGTTTTGTTATGGTTGGTCACTGCTTTTACAAAATGAAATGCTCCCATCATGTTTGCATGATCTGTTAAGGCAACAGCTGGCATATTGTGCTGGGCTGCAGCTGCTACCAATGCTGGAATGCTTATGGTGGATTGCAACACCGAAAACTGGGAATGGTTATGCAGGTGAACAAATTCTGCATCGGCAAGTTCTGAAATATTTTCTTTTATTTCGGCATCAGACAAACTGTCCTTTTGTTGCTCTTGTAAACGCTTATTTATTTTTGCACTCTCCTGTTTTAAGTTGATGTGCTTTAAACCAATAAGTTGAATTTCTTTAGGGTTGGCCTCTTTAAAATTCTTAAAATAATCTGGTTGAACATCCAGTTCTTCTTTGGTATATTCCTGTCTTCTTATCAGTTCCAAGAAGCAACGTGTGGTAGCTTCCACATCTGCAGTGGCATTATGTGCTTCTGCAAAGGGTTGGTTAAACAAATACTGGTGCAACTCGGTTAAGGTTGGGAGTTTAAACTTCCCGTAACGTCCTCCAGGAATTTGGCAAAGTGAGGCTGTATGTTCTGTACAGGTATCCAAAACCGGTAGCTCCTGTAAAGGGTTGACGATGTTTTCCCTAACAAATTCAGCTCCCATAATATTGAGATCAAATGACACATTTTGTCCAACCACAAACTTGGTTTTGGCCAATGCCTTATTGAATTTCTCCAAAACCTCAACCAAAGGCTTTCCTTGTTCTTGGGCCAATTCGGTAGAAATTCCATGGATTTTTTCGGCATCGTAAGGAATGTTGAAGCCATCGGGCTGAATCAAATAATCTTGATGCTCTAAACAATTTCCCATACCATCATGCAATTGCCACGCAATTTGTATGGCTCTTGGCCAATTATCTGTATCTGTAATTGGAGCATCCCAACGTTTAGGTAATCCTGTGGTTTCTGTATCAAAAATTAAATACATCTAATAAATGTTAAGTTGTTTTTGTATTTGGTCGTTAAACCGACTTTTGACCCACAAATTCACGAATAATAAAATACAAATCCCTGAATATATGGCTGATTTTCTTTAGATGAAAAGTTTTTAAAAATACAGATAATTATCGCTTTTTTAAAGGGAAGTTATAAACAGTTATAAACAAAAAAACGCAGTCTTAGAACTGCGTTTTTAAATTTTGTTTTAGAGGCTACAATTAATTATTATCTAGATAGTCTGGAACGCCATCACCATCGGTATCATCATTGGTTGGATCACCATCTCCATCAACATCCTCATTAATGGTTAAAATGCCATCACCATCATCATCATTGTCTAAATAATTTGGCACATCATTCATGTCTGTATCATCATTAGTAACGTCTCCATCTCCATCAACATCTTCATTCATTGTTAAAATTGAGTCTCCATCATCATCATCATCCAAGTAATTGGCAATGCCATCACCATCAGTATCATCATTTATTAAATTCCCATCTTGATCAAGATCTTCATTAATGGAAAGAATTCCATCATTGTCATCATCGTCACAATACAAGCCATCAATAATTCCTTGAAGGATTCCGGTATCGTCACCACACGCCACCTGTTGGTCCATCAAAGCATTTTTGTATGTGTTACATACAGTTGAATATTGTGAGTCTGTAGTGCTAGTTGTCTCATAAACCAATTGTGCATCTTCTGTTGCTGCCACAGCCTCGTCGCAAGACATTAAACCAGGGCCAGAGCTAAATGGAATTGGAATATTGTAAAAAATACCTTGACTGAAATTAACTGTTTGGGTTCCTGATGCCGAGTAAGCATTGAACCAAAACTTTCCAGAAATGGAATTATTGACTTGGTTAAACTCTGTTATTTCTATAATACCATCTGGCGGATACAGTTCAATGTCTTGATCTGGCAAGTTATTTGTGGAATACTCCTCTAGGTTGGACCCTATCAATGTAGCTATGTTTGAGTTGCTTTCTCCTAACAAATAAGTGCCAACAGAAAACGAAGAAACTTGTAAATTTATGGTTTCGTAATTATTGTGACCTGTAATAATGGACTTTCCGTTTTCATCAATATAAGCTCTATAAGACACAGCTTTCCAAGTAGTTCCATCCTTTTTACCTTGCATGGCTGGAGAGTTGAATTCCACTTCATCACCACAGCTTACCATGGCCAATATGGCAATTGCCAACACAAATAATTTTTTCATATTTTACTTTAATCATTAATATAAGAACTCAAAAATAAGATAAAAAAAAACAACCTATTAGTTTTTACATAAAAAGTTGAAAATTAAAAAATAATCGTATCTTTGCACCCTTATTAATAATCGAGGTCGCGAACCTCACTAATTAATTTATATGTCAGTTAAAATTAGATTACAAAGACACGGAAAAAAAGGGAAACCTTATTATTGGATCGTTGCTGCAGATGCTAGATCTAAAAGAGATGGTAAATACCTAGAAAAATTAGGCGCTTACAATCCAAACACAAATCCAGCAACCATTGAATTGGATGTTGATGGAGCTGTTAAATGGCTACAGAATGGTGCACAACCAACAGATACTGCTAAAGCTATTTTGTCTTACAAAGGCGCTTTGCTTAAAAACCATCTTGCTGGTGGCGTAAGAAAAGGGGCTTTAACCGAAGAGCAAGCAGAAGCTAAATTTGCTGCTTGGTTAGAAGAAAAAGCTGGAAAGGTAGATGCTAAATCACAAAATTTAGCAAAAGCTGAAGCTGAAGCAAAAGCGAAAGCATTAGAAGCTGAAAAAGCTGCCAACGAAGCTCGTATGGCTGCCAATGCACCTGTTGAAGAAGAAGCTGCAGAAGAAGTTGCTGAAGAAGCAACAGCAGAAGATGCTCCAGCTGTGGAAGCAGAAGCTACTAAAGAAGAAGAATAAAAACAGTTATTTTTTATACTTTTGAACCCAGACCTTAAAAGTCTGGGTTTTTTATTGCCTTAACCCGAAAAAAGGTATGGGCAACATTTCCCACGCCTGCCACTTAACAGGTAAGGAAATTAAAATTTCATGATTTTTTGAATTGAATTAAGACTCCCGTTTTCAAGGGAAATAAATATGAAAAAAGAAGATTGCTTTTACTTAGGTAAAATAGTATCCAAATATAGCTTTAAAGGAGAACTCCTTATAAAGCTTGATACAGACGAACCGGAATTATACGAAAACCTGGATGCCATGTTTATTGATTTACGCAATAACCTGGTGCCTTTTTTTATTGAATCGTCACAATTGCATAAATCCGATTTGTTGCGTGTTCGCTTTGAAGATGTCGATACAGAAGCCGATGCAGATGCCCTGATTAAATGTGACGTATATTTACCTTTGGAATTTTTACCTAAACTTGAAGGAGATAAATTTTATTTTCACGAAGTAATTGGTTTTAAGGTAGAAGATATCAACCATGGAACCGTTGGAACCATTGTGTCCATTAACGATTCCACAGCTCAAGCCCTTTTTGAAATTGACAGGGATGGCATTGAAATTTTAATCCCAATGAATGATGAGTTCATCCATAAAATTGACAGAGCAAACAAAACCGTTTTTGTAGAAACTCCAGAAGGGCTTATTGAACTTTATATTCAATAAATTCCAAACCTTGCTATTATGGATTCTGAGAAAATTCATGATGTCGAGTATCGTAGATTGAAAAAACCTATAAAATATTATCTGCTATTTTTAACAAACCATAATCCTTTTTAGTGTATTTATGGACAAGCCATTCAAATTTAAACAATTCAGTGTGAACCAAAACCGTTGTGCCATGAAAATCGGTACAGACAGTGTGTTACTTGGCGCATGGGCCTCTATTGAAAAACAACCATTTTCTATTCTAGACATTGGGTCTGGAACTGGTGTTTTGGCCCTGATGTTGGCCCAAAGGAGTTCAGCAGAAGTAATTGATGCGCTTGAAATAGACGCGAGTGCTTTTGAACAATGTGTTGAAAATTTTGAAAATTCGCCTTGGGCTGATAGACTTTTTTGTTATCATGCCTCTCTCAAAGAATTTGTTACTGAAATAGATGATACATACAATCTGATTGTATCTAATCCTCCGTTTTATTCAGAAGATTATAAAACCGAAAACACTCAAAGGGATTTGGCGCGATTTTCTGTAGCCTTACCATTTAACCATCTATTGGAAAGTGCTTCAAAACTACTATCCCAAGACGGTTTGTTTTCTGTAATTATTCCGTTCAAGGAAGAAGAACCGTTTATCGCTTTGGCTTCAAAAGTAAAATTGTTCCCAACTAGGATTTTACATGTCAAGGGCTCGTCCACTTCCGAAACTAAAAGGAGCCTCCTGGAATTTTCATTCCACAAAACCAAAACAGACATTACAGAACTTACCATTGAAACTGCAAGACATCAATACACCACAGACTATATAAATTTGACTAAAGATTTCTATCTAAAAATGTAGCATTTTGTTACATTTGCTATTCTAACAAAACGATATAACAATGAAGCCTGATTTATTTGAAGCTCCTGATTATTACAATCTAGACGAATTATTATCCGACGAACATAAATTGGTGCGCGATGCTGCCAGGGAATGGGTAAAGCGCGACGTATCTCCAATTATTGAAGAGTACGCTCAAAAAGCAGAATTTCCAGAACAAATTATTGGTGGCCTTGCAGAAATTGGGGCTTTTGGACCTTATATTCCTCATGAATATGGAGGAGCAGGATTAGACCAAATTTCTTATGGTTTAATCATGCAGGAAATTGAACGTGGCGACTCTGGTGTAAGAAGTACAGCTTCTGTTCAGTCGTCTTTAGTCATGTATCCTATTTGGAAATATGGAACTGAAGCACAACGTCAAAAATACTTGCCAAAATTAGCTTCAGGTGAATGGATGGGCTGCTTTGGACTTACAGAACCTGATCATGGTTCCAATCCTGGAGGTATGGTAACCAATTTTAAAGACAAAGGAGACCACTATCTTTTAAATGGTGCCAAAATGTGGATAAGCAATGCGCCATTTGCTCAAGTGGCTGTTGTTTGGGCAAAAGATGAGTCTGGTAGAATTCACGGACTAATTGTTGAACGTGGCATGGAAGGTTTTACCACACCAGAAACACATAATAAATGGTCTTTAAGGGCTTCAGCAACTGGTGAGCTTATTTTTGATAACGTAAAAGTGCCCAAAGAGAATCTTTTACCTAACAAATCTGGACTGGGAGCGCCACTTGGATGCTTGGATTCTGCCAGATATGGCATAGCTTGGGGAGCCATTGGCGCTGCCATGGATTGTTATGACACGGCCTTACGCTACAGCAAGGAACGCATGCAATTTGGCAAACCTATTGGACAGTTCCAATTACAGCAAAAAAAACTGGCAGAAATGATTACCGAAATCACCAAAGCCCAATTATTAACCTGGCGACTTGGCGTATTGCGCAATGAAGATAAAGCCACTTCTGCACAAATATCCATGGCGAAACGCAATAATGTGGATATGGCCATAAACATAGCCCGTGAGGCCAGACAAATGCTAGGAGGTATGGGAATTACTGGTGAATATTCAATCATGAGACATTCCATGAACCTGGAAAGTGTGATTACCTACGAAGGAACCCATGATATTCATTTATTGATAACCGGTTTGGATATTACTGGCTTAAACGCTTTTAAATAAAGCCTGAGGCTTATTTAATTATTTCACTCGAACAGAATCTGTGTGAAATTAAATAATAACTAAATGCTTCTCTAATTTGAGAAGCATTTTTTTATTGAAATTTGTTTACATTTACTTTATGTGGTCATCCAAAAAACGATTAGATAGAGCCTATAAAAACGCTAAAGTCATCCCTTTTGACGACTCTAGCAAGTTTATTTTGTTTAGCGATTGCCATCGAGGGGACAATAGTTTTGCAGATGATTTTGCCAACAACCGGAACATTTATTTTCATGCCTTAAAGCATTATTATGCTGAAGGATTTCAGTATTGTGAATTAGGTGATGGCGACGAGCTTTGGGAAAACTTATCTTTTCAGCCCATTTTTGAGGCCCATAAAAATGTGTATTTGGTCATGAAACTTTTTCATGAGCAAGAAAGACTACATCTAATTTGGGGAAACCATGATATGGTATACCAAAACCCTGAATATGTAAAAAAACACCTATCTACTTATTTCGATCCAAAATTGGAAAAAGAAGTTGATTTGTTTTGCAACGCTTCATATCACGAAGGCATTGTTTTAAAACACAAAAACACACAACAAGAAGTGTTTTTAACCCATGGACACCAAGCAGATTGGTGGAATTATACCTTTTGGAAATTAAGTCGTTTTATGGTTCGTGTACTTTGGAAACCATTGAACGTTATGGGTATTGCAGACCCAACTAGTCCTGCAAAAAACTACAAAGAACTGATTAAAGTGGAACGAAGGACCAAAAAATGGATTATTGAAAACAACAATATCCTTACTGTTGTGGGACACACTCACAGGCCTCGCTTTCCCAATCCTGGAGACATTGCTTTTTTTAACGATGGCAGTTGTGTACACCCTAGAAGCATTACAGGAATAGAGATTGAGAATGGTGAAATTTCTTTAATAAAATGGTATATAGACACCACTGAAAATGGAACCCTTCAAATAGTTAGGGTTTTGCTGGAAGGACCTAGAAAGTTGATGGACTATAAAACGGAATAAGTAAGCGCCATGATATTGAAGGAGCAACAACTTAAAGAATGTTTTTGTATTAGTTTCTTTTAGTGCTAGAGTTGAAATGTTTTAATAAGCAACAAGATAAGCTTTAAGATTCAGGAGCCAATTCCACCTCCAAGCCTTCCATGTCTGGAGTTATTGGAATCTGACATCCCAAACGGGAATTTTCTTTTACATAAAACGCTTCGCTCAACATGGCTTCTTCGTCGTCTTGCATTTCTGGAAGTTGGGTATCACTTAACACATAACATTGACAAGAAGCGCACATGGCCATGCCACCACATATACCTATGGTTCCTTCAGGAGCCAACTCGTAACTACGCACCACTTCCATAAGATTCATAGCCATATCCGTTGGCGCAACTATGTTATGGGAAACCCCTTCCCTGTCTATTATTTTAATGTTTACGTCTTGTTCCATTTTTTAAAAAAGATATGTCATTTCACTAATGTAGCATTCATCGATTAGTCTATAGCTTTTACTACAGCTTTTGGGGCTTCTTTTCTGGAACCATCAAATCCATCAATTCCACTTACAGTTGTGTATTTAAGCACATATTTTTTTCCAGGATTGATAATTTGATACGCAGCTTGGCACATTAATGTTGCCTCATGAAACCCACATAAAATCAGCTTTAATTTTCCAGGATAGGTATTGACATCACCAATAGCGAATATCCCTGGAATATTGGTTTGATAATCTAAGGCATTGTTCACTTTAATGGCATTTTTTTCAATCTCCAATCCCCAATTTGCAATGGGACCCAATTTTGGCGACAAACCAAACAGAGGGATGAAATGGTCACATTCCACTTCAAATTCTGTTGGAATGTGTTCTGCCTGACTTACCACAACAGCTTTTACATGACGGTCTCCCAAAATACCAGTAACTTCAGCTGGAGTTATTAAATTTATCTTTCCAAGATTTTTTAACTCTTGAACTTTTTCCACGGAATCCAAAGCGCCTCTAAATTCATTTCTTCTGTGTATTAAGGTCACTTCAGAAGCAACA
>NZ_CAXATZ010000013.1:0-64315 GCF_963971605.1 uncultured Xanthomarina sp. | reverse complement strand
TTCTTCATCTTCTATATGTATTGGAAAACTTATTTCAAAATAATGACCAGGATAAAATTGAATTTTTTATCTCAATGATTCATTATGAATCAACAAAATCTCAATTTATGATTTTGTTTTCAAATACCGGAAACCCATTACCTGAAAATTTTTCACATGAGGAGTTTATTAGAAAAGGCGGGAAATTTGGTGATAAATCAGGAGATGGTTTTGGGGGCTGGTATATTAACGAAATAGTAAAGCGTTTCAATGGTGATCTCCATATAATTGATGAAACTGGACAAGAAGGCCTAGGTGTTTCATATTTGGCAACTAGTTTTGAAATAAGTTTTCCAATACATATAGAAGATGAAGAATACATATAAAGTAATTTGGTTTGACGATGAGTTTAAAACGTTACGTCGTATAAGAGAACAAGCCTTTCTTAACGATATCGAACTATTTGGTTTTACCAATGCAGAAGAAGGGATTGAGGAGCTTAAAAACAATATCGAGTATTATGACGCAGCGATATTGGATGGAATATTTTTCAAAAATGCAAAAGACAGTGGTCATGCTTATGATGATAGTCCTATGGGTGATGTTGCAATGGAACTGGTAAAATTAGAGGATAGGAAAAAGCTACCTTGGTTCATTTTGTCCGGTAAGACTAGTTTTACAAAGGATAAGAATCGGTTTGCAGAATCTTTTAAGGAAGGACAGGTATATGACAAACTAGGGGATAATGTATACTTATCAGAACTATGGAAAAATCTGAAAAAAGAATCGGATAGTTTAGAAATCACCCAGCTTAAGCACAAATACCCAAGTATTTTTTCATTATGTTCAGATGAGTATATTGGGAAAAAGCATTTTGATAGAATATTACAGATTGTTCGCGATATTGAAAATCCCTCTCAAATATTAAATACACAAGATTTACTTAATCCTTTAAGGAAGGTTATTGAAGCCATGTTGACCAAATTAAATAGTATAGGCATCATACCTGATGATATTAGAAATACCCCAAACTGGATTAATCCTTCAAGCTTGTTTTTGTCTAATAAACATAATGATTATGAGCATTTAGAGGAAATTATTCATCCTGTCATTGGCGAAAGTTTTTATAGGCTATTGAATTTGACTCAAGATGCATCTCATGATCAAGGAACTAAACTAGGTGTGGATAGCTATTTAGCAGAAAAAAAGAGTACATTTTTATATCAAAGTACCATATTTCTACTATTGGAAATAATGGATTGGTTAAAACCTTTTATTGATAATAATTCAGATAAAACAAAAAACCTTGCTAAATGGAGAAATAAAATCAATCCTTTGGAAAGCAATGAAAACCCAGGGAGTCTTGAAGGTGTAGTTGTTAAAATTTCTGAAAATGGTTATGCAACTTTTCAGCCAGTAGGCAGTATCAGAACAATAAGTATTCCACCGTCAATGGTGTCTAAACATGAGTTAAATGTTGATCAAAAAATTAAAGTACAAACTGAACCAAGCCCTAGTGGTACTAAAACTTACATAAAAGCTATAATTGATAAATCCAAATCATAGAGAACATAAATAATAATCAAGTTTTAAAAAAAAAGGAAAAGCCGAAATCCTGTAATAGTAGGCATCATTTAAAATAGTTTTTATGTCTGGATTTAAAGAAGGTTACGAGCCTACCCAAGATGATTTAGATAATCGTTCGGATCAGTTAAACCCGAACAATGATAAATATCAGGGTAATGATGAGGATTAATTGATTTTATTCTAATCAAGCTATCAAAACTATGCATTTATATTGCATAGTTTTGTTTTATATTTGTATATGTTTAACTTTTAAATTAGTTCTTATGAAATTTTTTAGCTTTATTTTTTGTGTTTTATTTTTATTCAGTGCTTTTGTTCATGCTCAAAATACCTATAAAGTAGGAGATACGGAATATTATTACAATCAGTACTACAGTACAACCGGTAAACCCAAAGTAAAGCGCAGTAGTGCCAATAAAAAACAGTTTTTAAATAATATGGGTTACACCAGTGTGCCTTATGGTTATGAAATAGATCATATAGTTCCTTTATCGCAAGGAGGATCAGATTCACCATATAATATGCAACTTCTAACAGTAGAACAGCATAAGGCTAAAACTGCTAGAGAACGTTCGAGCACGTCTTCTACAGCTTATCCAAGAAGTTATTATAATAATAGTACTCAATCATATTCAGTTCCTAGCTATTATTATCAACCCTCCAATTCTATTTCGACCTCTTCAACATATTCATTACCATCGAGTAACACATACTCTTCAAGTAGTTCTTCTAGAACGTATTATACTGGGTCAAGAGGCGGAACATATTACATTAACAGTAACGGAAATAAAACCTATGTTAAAAAATAACATAGGTTTTTAGTTAATATCTTATTTTTAAAGTTCAAATGATTACACATGTCTATTACTAAACTAAAAGATCGACTTAAGAAAAATGCGCTTAAAATTTGTGAAGATTTTGGTGAACAAAGTGATGAAAGAAAATCGGCTGTGTTGTTTCCGAACTTAAAATTGAGTTTTCATTCTGAAACTTTTTCAAATATTAATTCTAATGAAGAGTTTTTAAAAAGATTAAATAAATCGCACTCTAAAGCTAAAGGGTATAAAGAAATGCAATCTTCAAACAGTTCAGATGCATTGTTAATGAATATTTTTGCTTATCCTAATATATTAGAAAATAAAAGGTTAAGGAATCTTTTAGGTGTTAATCAAAACGAATGCATTGAATTTGGTTGGAATCCAGTGTTTGAAAACGAAACCAGAAAAACGGAGATTGATATGAAAATAGGTAGCTCTATTTTTGAAGCTAAATTGACAGAAAGTAACTTTACTAAAAAAAGTCAAAATATAGTATTAAACTATCCTAATGTTGTACAAGTTATAGACTTAGCAGCTCTTTACAAGGGTGAAGATATATTGTATTATCAGCTTATACGAAATCTGTTAACGGCATACAAATACAATGGTAATTTCAACTTAATTGTTGATGAATCTCGTAGGGATTTGATTAGAGCTTTTAAAAAAGTTAAAGTAGCAATAAGAACAGAAGAACTTAAGAACCGTTTTAACTTTTTAACTTGGCAGGAAATAACAGATACATTAGAAAATGACTTAAAACAATACATAACTAAAAAGTATTTTTAACTAATAACCAAAAACGAACAACCTTAAACGATAATATGATCACCGGAGAAATAAAATCACAAATAGACCAAATCTGGAATACCTTCTGGACAGGTGGTATTTCCAACACCATTACCATAGTAGAACAATTAACCTACTTAATCTTTATCAAAGATTTAGACGAAACCGAAACGCGAAACGAGCGTATGGCCAAACGTTTAAATAAAGCGTTTACACCCATATTTGGCAAAGACCAACAGCACTTCCGTTGGAAAAACCTTAAAGAAATGGATGTGGCAGAACGCCACAACATTTTTAACAATTCTGTTGATGGTATTTTCCCATTCATTCGCAGTTTAGGTAAAGAGAAAAGTTTGTTTTCTACCTATATGAAAGACGCTTCTTTTGGTATTAACAAAGCTGCAACGCTAGACCAAGTCATGGAAAAACTAGAGCGTGTGGATATGAGCAAGCAAGACATGAAAGGCGATATTTACGAGTATCTTTTATCTAAGCTAGAAGGTGGTGGTACTGCTGGTCAGTTCCGTACACCACGCCATATTATTAAACTCATGGTAGAAATGATGCAGCCAACCTTAGAAGATACCATTTGCGACCCATCGGTAGGTACAGCCGGTTTTTTGGTAGCTGCCAAAGAATATATCGATAAGCATTACAGCATTACCGACCTAGACAAACACAGCGTGCACATAAACAAACAGATGTTTAATGGCACCGAGTTTGATGCTACCATGCTACGCATTGCTAGTATGAACCTTTTTTTACACGGTGTAGAAGAACCAAATATTATAGATGTAGATGCCGTAAGTAAAGACAACACTATAAGCGATGCCTACACACTTATTTTGGCAAATCCGCCATTTAAAGGCACTATAGACAAAGAAAGTATTGCACCAGGATTAAGCAACGTTACCAAAACTACCAAAACCGAGCTGCTCTTTTTAGCCCTCATGTTACGCCAGCTTAAAAAAGGTGGTCGTGCAGCGGTTATTGTACCAGATGGTGTATTGTTTGGCAGTGGTAAGGCCTTTAAAAGCATACGTAGCGAAATTGTAAAAAACCACAAGCTAGATGGTGTTGTTTCCTTGCCTAGTGGTGTGTTTCAACCCTATTCTGGGGTAAGCACTGCCATTTTATTGTTTACCAAAACGGATAATGGTGGTACAGACAAGGTGTGGTTTTACGATATGAAAGCCGATGGCAAAAGCCTAGACCAAAAACGGAACCTTATTGTAGATGAAAGTATCTTTAACGAGTTTGCCTTTGCTAAAGACCTTACACCAGAAAAACTAGCACAATTGGCACAAGCGCACGATAATTTTAACCTGCCACAAGTACTGGACCATTACCGCTATATTAAAAGTGATTATTTTGCTAAAATGCACGATGCCAATGGCGAGTTGTTGCATGTTCAAGATGTACCAAGCAACCTTGGATTTGACGATTTTTTAGATGGCACTTGCACGCATGATTATAGTGACCGTACCAGCCAAAGTTTTTTAGTGCCTGTAAAAGAAATTAAAGCCAACGACTGGGATTTATCCATTAACCGCTACAAAGAAATAGTGTATGAAGAAATTGAATATGATGCGCCTAAAGTAATATTAAACCGTATAAACGAAATGAATAAAGAACGCGAAGGGTTAATAAAGTCCCTTTATAAAGACATGTAAGCATTTTGTGAAAAATGATACGCAAAAATTTGATGTGTAAAGAAAGCTCGGTTTTTTATATATCAATATATAAATGTGTATAAATAGATTGCTTTTCTTTACACATACGTATATTGTGTAAAGAAAATTGAATTATCTTTACATATAAGAAGCTGTAAAAAGAACAAACAATGACTTGGAAACTCCAAAACTTACCGTATCCTAAAGATTTAGAAACGCTAAAGGTGCTTAAACTTTTACCAGAAGCCCATCGTGCTTTGGCTGAATTAAAAGGCGTGGCGCAATCTATTCCAAGGCAAGATATTTTAATAAACACACTGGCCATACAAGAAGCTAAAGACAGTTCGGAAGTAGAAAACATTGTGACTACCCACGACGAAATATACAAAGCCAGTATAGGCATCGAAAAGTTTACGTCAAGCCAAGCTAAAGAGGTACAGAATTACATTATGGCCATGAAAACAGGGTATCAAATAGTGGCTAAAAACAGGTTTCTTTCTATAAATCATATCAAACAAATTCAGGAAATACTAGAAGATAATAATGCAGGTTTTCGGAAAGTACCAGGTACCACACTAAAAAATCAAAGAACCGATGTCGTGGTTTATACGCCACCACAAAGCCATGAAGACATAGTAAATCTCATGCAGAACCTAGAAACGTTTATAAATACAGAAACAAGCTTACCCATAGATCACCTTATTAAAATGGCGGTATTTCATTTTCAGTTTGAGAGCATTCACCCTTTTTATGACGGAAATGGGCGAACCGGTAGAATTTTAAATATTCTTTACCTTATCCAATATCAGTTGTTAGATACGCCCATATTATATTTAAGTAAATACATTATTCAACATAAAAACCAATATTACCAGTTATTGCAACAGGTTAGGGATACAGGCGAATGGGAAGCGTATCTGTGTTATATGCTAATAGCCATAACAGAAACGGCAAAAGACACCCTGGAAAAAGTAAAAAACATTAAAAAAGCAATGGCAGACTATAAGACGCTGTTGCGCGAAAACTATAAGTTTTACAGTCAGGATTTGCTTAATCATTTGTTTAAACAGCCTTATACCAAAATAGAATTTTTACAAAACGAGTTACATGTATCCCGTATTACAGCGGCCAATTATTTAAACCAATTGGCTGAAGATGGCCACCTAACCAAATATAAAATTGGGCGTACAAATTATTATGTTAACGACCTTGTAATTAAGGCTTTAAATTAATTAAAATAAGACCGAATACCATGAAAATAGTACAAGCCACACTACCCAATTTACAATCATTGTATTTAAAAATGCAATTGAATTGGGATGCATCTACAGGAAGTTACAAAGAAATCGTGTATGAAGACGTGGCATATGATGCGCCAGAAATGATTTTGGAACGTATTAAGAAATTGGATGAGGAGAGAAAAATTTTACTTAATAAATTAATAATTGATTAATGAAAAGTGAAAGTTTAGGAAATATATGTGAAATTAATAACGGATTTGCTTTTAAAAGTTCACAATATAAAAGATCAGGAATTCCATTATTAAGGATATCTAATTTTAATGATGGAAAAGTTTATATAGATGATAAACAAATTTATTTAGATGAAAAGTTCCTTGAGGCAAAAAAAGAATTTATTGTAACTAAAGGTGATGTTTTGATAGCTTTATCTGGAGCTACAACAGGTAAATATGGTGTTTACGATTTCGATTTTCCAAGTTTATTAAATCAGCGTATTGGAATAATTAAAAGTGGAAAATCAGAAAGTCTTAATAGTAAGTATTTTTTCTATTATTTAAATATCTTAAAAGAACAAATCTTAAGAAATGCTGGTGGTGCAGCTCAACCTAATATTAGTACAAGGAAAATAGCTGATTTTAAAATCCCACTACCACCACTACCCACCCAAAAGCGCATAGCCCAAATACTAGATAAGGCAGCAGCCTTACGTGATAACACCCAACAACTCCTTAAGGAGTATGACCAACTGGCACAAAGTATCTTTTTGGAGATGTTTGGGGATCCTGTGATTAATCCGAAGGGTTGGGAAGAAATAGAGTTAAGCAAAGCAACTAGCAAAATTGGAAGCGGTGCAACACCACGAGGAGGTAAAGAATCTTATAAAAGCGATGGAATATCTTTAATCCGAAGTCTAAATATCCATGACAATAAATTCAAATTCAAAGATTTAGCTTTTATAGATGACAAGCAAGCAGATAAGTTGAAAAATGTGATTGTTAAAGAGGAAGATGTTCTTTTTAATATAACAGGAGCTTCGGTAGCTAGATGCGCGATTGTTCCCAAAGAAGTATTACCAGCTCGTGTCAATCAACACGTGTCAATATTAAGATGTAAATTAAATGTTTTAAACCCAACTTTTTTATTGCATCTGATTATATCACCAAATTCAAAAGTGAAGCTATTAGGAGTAGGTTCAAGTAATGCTGCAACAAGAGAGTCCATTACAAAAGAACAGTTAACAACTTTCAAAGTTATAGTTCCACCCATCGACCTACAAAACCAATTCGCAGAAAAAATAGACCTAATCGAAAAACAAAAAAAGTTAGCCAAACAAGAGCTACAGGAAAGCGAAAATTTGTTTAATTGCTTGTTGCAAAAAGCATTTGGAGGGGAGTTGGGGTAAAAAGTGAGTTAGTATATCAACAAAAACCAGTGAAATAAAGTCTAAAATGTTGATACATGTTGATAAAAGTGTCGATATTTTTAGTTGTAACATGTAAAAAAGGAATTTTTTGAACTCGTAGAATTATGCTTGTAAGGTACGATTACATAGACCAGTTTTTTAAACAGAAAAGCTTTACCAATGTAGATTTGGATGCGCTGCGCCAAACGGTGGAAGAGAAGGGTTATGGTACTTCAGAACGAAAAGCTGCCATGTCACTAATAGATATGCATTTGGCCGCTTATGCCGTTGGGTCAACACTTAAAGAACCTTCAAAGCAAGCTCATTTTCCTAATACATTTAAAAACCAACAAAAAAAGAAAACCAAGAGAAACGCAAAGAAAAAGCAAATAAGCTCAATGAACATTTCGGGCTTATCTAGTGCGGGTAAGAGTAAACAACGTAAATACAATAAAAGAAGTGAGGCTAAAAAACTGACTCAACGACTAAAAAACGTAACCAAAAACCTCAATAAGCTAAAGTATGATAAGAGTGGGGATAGAGGTTTAACAAAAAGAACATTTCCAAAAGTGGGGTTAAAGCGTGAAGTTGTTGAGGATAAAAAAACCATAGAAATACGCGAAATGTTGCAAAAAAGAGGTGCGGAAAATATTGATTCTAAAAACAAACGTTCTCAACCATATAGAGGGGCAAAGAATACTTTTGTAAAAATTATTTATACAAGAATGTAAGAGTTTTATTTTCAATGGCAGTTTATCAAAACATATCATCT
The DNA here is from genome assembly GCF_963971605.1 of uncultured Xanthomarina sp. Lineage (NCBI taxonomy): Bacteria > Pseudomonadati > Bacteroidota > Flavobacteriia > Flavobacteriales > Flavobacteriaceae > Xanthomarina > uncultured Xanthomarina sp. Next base: position 56,057 of record NZ_CAXATZ010000013.1, on the reverse strand, counting down.
TTTAAGGCTTACAGAACCAACTTGTTGCAAAGTTTGTATCAACATGAGGGAACCATAAGTATTGGGCAAGTCAGGTTTAATAATCCACCTTATACAGGTTTGGTATTAAAACTTTGGAAAGATGCCATCTATATAGAGTACCATAAAAGTTATGATGAGGTCTTAAAGTCAACTACTCGTGAAAAATTAGAGAGCTTACAAAATAATCTAGACTCCATGATTACCTGTGCTTTCTGGGAAAAGGGTGTAGTCATAACGCCAGCGAATAAAGATGAGTTTCCAGATACCAAAATGGGCATGAAATTGCGTGCTGAATATTATGTGCTAATCGCCGATAAATGTTTAACCTGCTTTAATGACCAGCATACAGCATGAAAAAACTATTTATAATAGACTCATTGGATATAGATAGAGGAAACATTGTAGCTTATAATCATAAAGCCTATGAGCCTGTTTTTCTAAAACAGGGTGATGCAGATGGTGCTTGTGGTCCCTATTGTGTTATGATGGCATTGATTATATCAGGTGTTGTAAATTATGATGAGGTTACAGACTTATGGAATATTAAGTTAAGTTCCCGATTAGGAAAGTTAGTAAAAGCCATGCGAGAGCATGATACTTTGTTTGCGCAGGGGACAAGTAGCAAAGAATTGTCGAAATTATTGGATGCATCGTTTGGAGCTGTTATTGAAAATAGTATTTGTCAAGATTCCGGTAAGTCGGTTATTGCATTTGCGATAGAACAGTTAAGAATTAATAATCCGGTTATAGTGGGTATAAAAAATGGAAACCTAGCACATTGGCTTTTGGCTGTTGGATTTGAAGAAAATGATAATGCTGTTGCTAAATTGGTTTTTCTAGACCCATCTGGAAAGGACATTTCCAGTTATTGGAACGCAGCTATAGATGTTTTAAATACACAAAGGGGTCGTTATCCTTATGCTTGGATAGACCACAATAATAATAATAATGAGTTTGTACAATTTGATGAAGCACTCGCTATCATAAAAAACTAATTTTAATATGGAACGATCTCAAGGACTGACAAAACTAAAAACCTTCCATTATAAGGAGCATTTTAATGAGCAAGTGAATACTTTGCTAAAACATTTATACCCACAGGCTGAAGTTAAAAAGACGCATATAAAATTTGTGTCAGGTAAATTTAAAGGATTATCATGTTTAATTACTCAAGGCTCGCTTTATCCAAATATGAGTGAAGAGTTTAAGGAACGTTTTCCAAGGTTTAAAAGAAATGGCTACCAAAGTTTTGAAGAATTAGTCAATACAGGAGTCCAATGGACAGGTTCGTCAGGTTCTGGTTACATCTACCCTTTAGATAGAAGTAAATGGGATGACTCACCATTGGGTATGGAGCAAAAGGCCGCTTTTTTTGTTGTAGTAATGCAAGTATGTTTGACTTGGATGATTAAACAAAATGATTAAGATTAAATTAATTCGTACGATATGCCAATCAATCACAAATTTAAAGACACACAATTTACAAATGAATTTTCAACGGAGAATGCTGTATTAGTCAAAACACCTTATCAACCAGAAATTTTGTTTTTAGGCACGTTTAATCCTGATACAGATGAAGATGCGAACATGGCCGATTTCTTTTATGGCCGTAATTGGTTTTGGCCAATTTTGTTTAATATTTTCGAGTATAACCAGCAAGTGCAAATAGAAACACAAAGGCGATTTACAAACCCTCTTAATCCATCACTTAACGAAATCTTTCAGTTTATGAGAACACATAAATTGTCTTTTGCAGATCTTATTATGCAAGTATTTCCAGATGATGAAATAAATTGCCTCGCAGCAAATCATGTTATCATAAACAATTCGCATTATGACCTCATTAATGACGGTGATTTAGCAAAAATCAATAGAACAAACAATGTAAGATGGAGTACTAAATTCATTATTGATTATATAAATCAAAATCCAAGTATATCTCAAGTATATTTTACCAGAAAACCAGTAAAACCTTTTTCAGAGCAGCTTCAGCAAATCCAAGAGGTTCTTAACGAAAGGGGTGTTATTATAAAATATTTATTCACACCATCGGGTCAAGGTTTGCCAGGTCAGCCAAGAAACCTAACAATAATGAATCAATGGTTGCATAGTATAAGAGAGGGCTTTGATAATCTTGATACGAATTGGACGGGTTATAATGATAATAATAATTGATTATTGATTTTATTATTAAGAATTTGTAAAACAATGAAAAGAAAATAACACTTGAACTATAATAAGGAGCCATACCCAAAAGATATAGCAGCACTTTTTAATAAAGCAAAAGTTATTGCTGATGAAATTATAGTGTTGTTAAATAAAGCCAATTGTAAAACACTAAATGAGTTGTATAAAGAAGATGATAACGGTTCAGTGAAAAGGCAATTTAATATCTTTAACGAATTGGGGTTTAAGGCTAATGTATATAATGGTAAGAGTTATTCCCCTAAAGGGTTTAATGAGTTTAAAGGGATTTATGTATTTGGTGAAAAGATTAATGGAAGAATAAATCCTGTTTACGTCGGAATAAGTCGAACAGTCTATAGAAGGCTTCGTCAACATGGTTTTGGTAAAAGACATAATGAATGCTCACTAGCCTATTTAATAACAAAAGAGCAAAGGAATGCTGAAAATAAGGTGACAGCCCGAGCAACAATAACTAATACTCAACTGAATCAAGCAAAGGAGAGGATAAGGAATATGCAAGTAGTTTTATATCCAATGTCATTAGATTTTGATTTGTATTTTTTAGAGGTAGCTATAGCTGGTATATTAAAAACAAAATGGAATAGTTTCCGTACACATTAAAAAAATGAATTATGAACACAAATTTCCATTTTCTAAATAATGAGTTTCCTACTTTAAGTGATAGAACACAAAAAGCAGAAAAATTAGTAATTACAGACCCAAGAACGTCTTTGATTTATTGTCGTATGGCATTGGAGGAAGCTGTAAACTATATGTATGCAAACGATGAAGAATTAGAAACTCAGTTCGATACATCATTACATAATTTATTGGTGCAACCAGAGTTTAAAGCACAGTTTAATCATAAGTTATATAACGAGCTATTTATTATTAAAAAAGCAGGAAATCTGGCAGTTCATAACAAAAATGTGAGTGATGTAGATGCGCATAATGCCATTGAAGCCATGTTTTACTTTTCTAAATGGTTTGCTAAATCATACGCTAAAAACGAGATAGAATCCATAGGGCTTTTTAACTTTAATCTTATCCCAAAAGAAGGAGGCGTTACCTTATCGAGAAAAGAAATAGAAGACTTACAAGAAAAACTTAATAGAGATTTAGATAAGTATCAGGAAGAGCTAAAAGAAAAAGACAAAGAACAAAAAAAATTAGCTGAGGAAAATGAACTTTATAAAAAACAGATTGAGCTATTACAAAGTCAAATAGAGCAGAATAAGAAAGAAGCTAATAAAGAAGACCAAGAAGAGCATCCAAGAAATGAGACCGATACGCGTAAATATTTAATCGATGTAGCGTTACGAGAAGCTGGTTGGGATTTGCAAGGTGCTAACGATAAGGAGTTTAAAGTTACCAATATGCCAACTTCTACCAATACGTCTGGTACAGGTTATGTAGATTATGTGCTTTGGGGAGACGATGGGTTGCCTTTAGCTTTAGTAGAGGCTAAAAGCACGCTGCAAAATGCTACAAAAGGGGAAAATCAAGCACAACTATATGCAGATGCCTTAGAGCAAATGTATGGTAGAAGACCTGTGATGTATTATACCAATGGATACCAGACCTATTTGTGGGATGATCAGTTTTACAAACAAGCACGTTTGGTGCATGGCTTTTATACCAAAGCAGAGTTAGAAACCCTAATGTACAGACGTGCAAATCGCAGAGATATTAGAACTGCTGAGATAGATGCAGATATTGCAGGACGTTTTTACCAAATGCGTTCTATAAGAAGTATCGCCAATCATTTTGCAGGAAATGACAAACACTCTGGTAAACTTATTGGGACTAACAGAGCAGCACTTTTAGTTCTGGCAACTGGTACTGGGAAAACTAGAACAAGTATTGCAATATCTAAAGTTTTATTAGAATGTAATTGGGCAAAACGTATTCTTTTTTTGGCAGATCGAACCAGTTTAGTAAAGCAAGCAAAGCGAAACTTTGTAAAACATTTACCAGAACATACCAGTGTTAATCTACTGGAAGAAAAAGACAATCCAGACGCACGCTTTGCGTTTTCCACCTATCAAACCATGATGAATTTAATAGATGGAAGTCGTGATAAAGAAAAACGATTTTATGGCGTTGGGCATTTCGACTTAATTATTATAGATGAAGCACACCGATCTATATATAAAAAGTACCAAGCCATTTTTGAGTATTTTGATGCGCTATTTTTAGGCTTAACTGCAACACCTATAGATCGAATAGATAAGAATACCTACCATATTTTTGGACTACCTGATAAGTCGCCCACAGATGCGTTTACGTTTCAAGAAGCTATAGATCACAATCCTAGGTTTTTAAATCCTTATAAATCTATAGAAGTGCCAACAAAGTTTACCAAAGAAGGTATAAAGTATGAAGATTTATCTGAAGAAGAAAAGGAACAATTTGAGGATGAAATTTTAGATGGTGACAAAGCAACAGGTAACGAATGGATTCCACCAGCAGAATTAAATAAGTGGTTGTTTAATAAACCAACAACACTTAAGACGCTTAAATTTATTCTAGAACAAGGTATAAAAAAACGAGGTGGTGAAGAACTTGGGAAAACTATTGTATTTGCAAAAAACAGAAAGCACGCTCAGTTTTTAAAAGACATGTTCTTAGAACTTGATAAAGAACTGTTTGGTAACGATTATGTGAAAGTGATAACACATGGTGAAGAAAAGGCACAAGAGTTTATAGATCGCTTTTGTGATGAGGAGAAAGAGCGATTACCTCAAATAGCTATTTCTGTAGATATGATGGATACAGGAATAGATGCGCCAAGTTGTGTGAATTTGGTGTTTTATAAGCCTGTAAAATCGTATGCAAAATTTTGGCAAATGATAGGTCGTGGTTCACGTTTACGTCCCAATTTATTTGGTGACGGTAAGGATAAAACAAAATTCTTAATTTTTGATTTATGTGGTAATTTCGAGTTTTTTAGAGAAAACCCAGAAGGTATCAACCCAAGTACACAAAAGAGTTTAACAGAAGTGCTGTTTTGTTTAAAGTTAAAACTAGCTGAATATTTAAGAAGCAACCAGTTTAAAGACAATTCAGAGCTTCTAGAGTACCGAGCAACCTTACTAGAAGAATTGTATAATGATGTTGCTACGTTAGATTTAAATCGTTTTGATGTAAAAATGAAGCTCGAAATTATTAAAGATTTTACAGGAGAGAATCAAGGAGTTTGGAAGTCACTTTCAAAAAAGAACATTAATATTTTAGAGAAAGAAATTGCATCATTAATTAAGCCAAAGCAAGGTGAAAACGATCTAGCAAGATTTTACGATAAGCTATTGTACGATTTAATTATTAAACAATTAGAAACACCAAATAATGCTGAGTTTATGTCAGCATTTGCAAAGTCAATAGCTAAAGTTGTAAATACTTCAAATAAATTATTGAAGAAAACTGCTATACCAGAAATAAAGGCAAAGGAACATGTTTTAAAATTGCCAACAGAAGAAGCGTTTTGGAATAATGATGGAATTGCTCATTTAGAAAATTTAAGGTTAGAGGTAAGAGAATTAGTGAAATATCTAGATCCTGTAGATCAAAAATATGTAACAACTGACTTTGATGATTATATCATAGAGGATGAAATTAAAATATCTGAATCTTCTGATTCTGAACCGCCAGAATATGAAAACCCGTTTAAAAACAATATTAAACGATTAGAAAAGTTAATCAATGATAACCAAAACAACGTTACTATTAAAAGAATACGTAATGGAGAAGCTATTACAAAAGAAGAGCTTAATGGTTTAGAAAAAATTCTTTTTTCAGAAACACTAAATAAAGAGGAACTAGAAAAAGAATTGGGAAATAAGCTAAGTCTAACAGAATTTGTAATTTCTCTTTTGGGTATTAGCGAAGAAAAAGTAAATGCTGCCTTTGCTCAATTTATTAATGAAAATGAGTTAAACCCATCTCAGATAGAATTTTTAAATATGATTAAGCAGTTTTTAACTGTAAACGGAAAAATAGATCCAAAGAAACTTTACGAATCACCATTTAAAGAATTTCATGCACTTGGCGTAGATGGCGTATTTACAGAGCAACAAGCAGATAAAATATTCAAAATAGTAGAAAACTTTAATCAAGCCAACTAATTTATCACAGATCACTTAAATAAACTATGCAATTACTTCGCATAGTTAGGTCGTAATATTGCAGTATTAATCTTTAATACTGTTCATATGACTGCATATCAAAACTTTTGGGACGCTGAGATAGAAACACTGCTTCAGCAATTAGACGCACCACAATCTCTTGAAGAGAACATTGTGGACACATTAAACAATTCAAGAAGAACCGGAATCTTCCCTAATCAAATTATTAATGCACTTCGTATTGGATTGTCTTTAAAAGAGGGCAATCAGAATATGGCATTTGTAGCATCTATGCAAAGTGGAAAATCTGGTACGGTATATTTTCTGTGCAATTATGTATTACCTGCTATAGGTTTAATTAAAGAATATGAATCTATCCTATTTGTTACGAGTATGCGTGATACAGATTTATACAATCAAAATTGTCGTGTATTACAACGTGAATATTACGATTGTGTAACAGGTGATATGAAACCTTCTGTTTTAAAAGTAATGAAAATGAGTGATTTCTTTAATCATCCAAATCCTCATAAAGTCGTTAACGAATTTGATGTGCAGCTCATTGTTCGTGACGAGGACCAATATGGTTCTGGTGTAGAATCTTCATTTGAATTAGCCTTTTTTGCTGAGTTGCGTTACCGTATGCCAGACATTAAATTACTTGCTGTAAGTGCTACACCTTATGATATTTTAGATGCACAATTTACAGGAGCAACAGATGTAGATGTAATAGTTGGTGTGCGTCCACCAGAATATTATGGCATTTCTGAAATGTTAGCTGATGATATTATTGAAGACATACCTGAAGGATTTAGACCCTTACAAGTTCAAGATGTAGAAGGTGAATCTCTTTACTCAATTCACCCAAAAACTGAAGAATATGTTAATCATCTATTGACTTTTGAAAATGGCTTAGGTATAATAAGAGAATCAAATACGTCAAGAGCGATTGAGCTTAGAAGATTACTAAAAGATCAGTATAAAAAGCAATGTACAACTATCGTAATCGGTTCCGATGTGGCTTGTGATTTTAGTATTAATGAAGGCATTAAGGAAATCTCTGATTTAATTCTAAAAAGAGGGCAACGTGTTGTTCTTATAATAGTTCAGGCGTTAACAGCTGGGAAAGATTTAGGTATTATTAAAGAAAAAGTACGTTTCGGTATTGAACCAAGAGATAGACAGCTAGCAAACGGTGCGCAAGGGATTACAGGTCGTTTTTGTGGTTATCATAAGAATCGCGATTTTAAACTAATGGCTAGTAGAAGTTTATTAGAACACTATGCGCAATTTGAACAAGATTGGGAGATTTTTGCAGATGCTGACTGGCGTAACGATTTATTCAATAGTAATGTTAGAGGTTTGAGCACACATACCAAGTTTGTAAAAACCCAGTCTGAAGGTGTATTTACGCCCATTGAGCATATTGAAGTACTTACTTACAATGAACTGTTAAGTGAATCAGGTAGAGAAAGTTTATCGTTTATTGATGATGATGCATATCACCGTTTACTAGATTATTTTGAGTCAACGTTTTATAATGTTTCTACAAAAGGAACACGTTTCAAGCAAAAGGGAGTTACGGTGCGTATTGCCTCTAGTTATAACCAAGCAAGTAATCGTGTGTATCGCAACTGGAATTGTAATCTAGAAGCCGATTTTGGAAATATTTTCTTCAAAAAGAACCCTTATCAGTTTGGTATTCTCATCAGCAATTATCCTATTGATGATGAGCGTAATACTTTAGGATTTACAGGTATTAAAATTCTTAAATCAGGTAAGCAAGAATGGCGTACTCAAGAAACGAATGTACAAAATAATTCTATGTACGGAAATAACGATGCTGCCTAATTTTATTTATTTTACTAGTTCATAGGCTTCATTGTCAATTGCTTATCAAGGTATAAAGGAGGGTTTTATATAATAATTAGGAAAAGGCTTAAAATATAATTATGATTGAAAAAACAATTCAAATTCAAGAAATCTCTGTAGATGATTTTGCGAATAGAACAGCTTGTAATACCATATTATTATTGACCAATTGCGTTTAGAATGAAAGTGCTATCTAACCAGGAACGAAAATGACTTCTCTTTTGAATCATAAAATCGTATGGTTTTATATTTTTTTACCCAAACTAATTTCAGAAATCATGAAATAAAATTGGACGTCATGGTTTGGCGATATACATTTAAAGTTTTATAATAAATATATTGAGAAATACTCGCTGAATTTTTGTCAATGTAATTAACCTGAATAAATAGTTTGAGATTATATGTTTTTAGATTTAATACAGTTGTATAGAAAAAATCAAAATATAGGTAAAATACCTTTAGAAGATTTTAATACTGAAGTGTTTGCTAATATCCTTAAAATGTATCCTAAAGTCTGTGAAGACTTTTGCTTAAATTTTTTAAAACTTCCTTTAGATAATTATATTATTAAAACACAATATCATCAATTTATTGCTTCCCAAAAACCTAATTGTATTATTGATTTAGTTTTTATTGGTGATAGTAATATTTGTTTTTTAGAAAGTAAGGTAGAGTCTATAGAGGGAGATGAACAATTACTTCGATATGAAATGGCGCTAATTGAAAACCATTCTGAAAAAGGAAAGTATTTGCTTTATTGTACTAAATATTCAGATCCTAAAAAAATGGAAAATTTTGCATCCTATTAAGAAAAAAGATTTAGCAAGACTACCAGGTATGCATCATAAAAAATTGAGTTTTCAAATTAAAGAAACACCAGAATTTAAAGAATTTTTAAGCGTATCAAACTTGTCGTATTCAAAAATAAGAGGATTCCCTCCTTATATTGTGGAGCAATATTTTGAAGAAATTGGTGAGCCAGAACAATATCAAAGTTTAGTAGAATTGTTAATATAGACTCGATTATTAATATAGGGTTGTTATATAAATCTTTTCATAAACAAATCAACAGCTTCTTCAAAGACAGCAACAGGAATCCGATGTTCCAAATTTGGTAAAATAGTTAGTTTATAACGCTGCTTTTGTGATAAGGTGTTGCCTAAAAAAGCCAGTGTGTCTTTGGGGTTGATAACAGTGTCTTTTGCTCCCAATACAATATCAATACTGGTGTTGTTGTTTTTGGGAGTTTCAATAATATGTTGAGGTACACTTCTTTTAGCTAAAGCTGGATTAAACAACAATGCAGGCACTTGAAGTAACTTACTTAAGTGAAATCCTGCAAACCCGCCCATGCTACTTCCTATTACTATATCAATATCTTTGTTTTTATAAGAATCGTAAAGCCATAGAATAGCATTAGGATTATTCTGATAGTCAATAGAAGGCGCAAAAACAGTTCCATAAGCTTCAAGTATGTTGCGTTTTTTTGGTTTTAAACTACCATTTAATCCGTGTAAGTATAATATGTTCATTGTTTTGTAATGTCTTTAAAATATTCATAAATCATAACCATTGCCAAGGTGTCTAATTCACAATAGCGTAAAAGGCCTTGATTGATTGCTTCTCGTTCTTCTTTAGTTACATCTGGGAATTGTAATTTGCCATAAGCAAATAAAGCAGCGCCACCATCTGCAATTTCTGGAACCGATTTAGACGCATGTTCTGCAGCCTCTTCTAAAGTGTCATAATCGAAGCCATCGAAAATAGGAGGTAAGTTTTTATATGGACTGACCACCGAACCGTTTTCCATTTTTAAGAACACATGATCGTTATTAAAGTTTTTGCTGGTTACATTTATTGCTTGGACAGTCTTAGAGTATTTTTTTTGAAGGAAGGTGCTGGAATACAATACAGCTGGCAGAATGGCTTTAATGGAATTTGAGCCTCCCGTAATAGGATGAAAGTAATAATTAACAATTGTGCGTTGCAAATCTATCATATCCCTATCTCCGCACCAAATTTCTGAACTACTATTGGTACTATGGCTTATGGATTTAATAAACTCCATTAATTCGTTTTTATCAGGTTCATTAGATTGAGATAGTTGCTTGTAAATAACATTTACAATGGTATTTTCATGATTGTGATACCTAAAGATACTCCCTGTATTTGCAGAAAGAGCCGTTTTTAAAGCTCGTATAAAATGGAAGTTGGGAAAAACACCAATTTCTGTATTCAAATATTCATTACCATGTTCTACACGTCCATCTTCATAAACTATGTGATGGGAAAACTGAAATGCCAATTGTTCATAAGGATGTAAATTCTTTAAAAAAGGGATAGCAACAGCTGTTGTTTCAAAGTCAATAAAGTTTAAAGGGAATTTCCAAGCGTTTAACTCCTGTCTTAAATTTTCAACATCAATGAAAGGTGTACGGTCTTGATTGATTTCTTTTTCGATCTGTAACCATTGTCTTTCGCTACGGCTTAATTTTCCAGCTTCAGGTTTGATGTTTAAATCATCTTCAGTGAGTTGGTTCATAAAAAAGCGTCCCTCATCCATGGCTTTACTGGCTGGATTGTACCAAACATCATAGGTTTTAGGCTTATTAATGGTTTTGTGTGATACTTGTAATTGCTCTTGCCAGCATTCATGAAAACCACTTTTGATGGTTTTGGAGATATCGTCAGAATAAAATTCGCAAGTTTTACATTGGGAGCCAATGGTGTTTTTTATTTTCATGTCAGTCTTATAGGCTTCTAAAAAATATGCGATTAATTCGGCGAACGACTTGGAATCGTCATGTGGATTATGTGTTAAAATATAATCGACTTCTTCTTGAACTGAAATGGTTGTAAGAATTGAATCGCCTAAATCGGCTTTAGTGATCCCTTCTTTTTTTATAATTCCTGTTCGATTTTCAGAAGACGAATCTACCTTAAAAAACTGATTTAACCCATCGACTGTTGCGGTAGCATCTTTATCCACTAAATTCAAAAAGGGATTAATTTCCCATTTTGGGAAACATAATTGCATCACATGTTTTTGAAAAGCAATATCATACAGGTATGGAGTCCAGCCTCCCGATAGCGTACCATTTTTATTAAAGAAGGATTGATGATTATCACTACTTATTGATTTTGCTTTGACCTCGATGAGGTTTATTTGATTTCCTTTCTTTTCTAAAATATCTACACGAATGAACAAACCTTCAAATAAAAAAGCCGCTTCAAAAATAACTACGTTTTCTTGTTGTAATAAATCGGTTGTTTTTTGAGCCAATAAGTTATAATTCCAATCGTTGCCTAAAATGGCCATGCCATCTGGATAATACATCCTGGCTAATTCTTCAACCTGGAATCCACCTTGGGCTAAACCTTCTAAAAAAGAATCGGTTTCATTTTGGTTTTTATAAATATCTTTACTTGTGTAAAACAGTTTTGTAGGACAGTCTAGAGCTAATTTAAATCTGGATTTGGTTAAATATCTTGGTTTCATGTGGTATATTTTTCATAAATCTGTGCTACTTCTTTCTTAATACGTTCCCGAAACCATTGAGGCTCTAACACTTCTGTTTCAATACTCATTTTTAATATTTCAATGATAAACTCGTAATTCGGGATTAAATCATAAGTCACTATCGCAAAACCATCCTCTGGATGCGACTCTGTTTTTTGTGAATGGTGTAAGGGCAGGCTTTCCAAGTATTTTAGATGCAAGTTGGTTACTTTAAGTACAATGTGTTCTGGTTTATCATTTGTATAACGTAAGCCTATAATATTTTTAAAGCGTTTGGTTTGTTTTACATATGGCATACGGTCTATGGCTGATAATTTACTGAGTTTTATATTTGAAATACGCTCAATACCATAAGTTCTAATCTCATTTTCGCCATTGGGAACACCAATAACAAACCAACGGTTAATATATTCTTTAACAATCAATGGTGTAATACGTTTCTCTTTATAGGTTTTAAAATAAAAGTTATGGTGTGTAAATTTTATATCGCGTTCCTGTTTTATAGCCATTAAAATAGGTTCTAAATTATTCAGTCCTTTTAGGTTGGATGAATCGTCAAACTGAACATAGTCCAAAGTGTTAGAGTTGCTTTTTAATCCATCACTAAACACATCTGCCAAAGATACAAGCTCCAAAAACTTAAAAAACGACGCTACTTTTACGCTCTTTTCTTCGTCTATATAATACCCATTATGTTGTTTGCTATAGGTTAATTCAATGCCAAAATCGGCTTTTATTTTTTCAAAATCACGCTCAAGGGTTCGAGGTGAGATATTAAAGTCCTTATCTTCTAAAAATGCTAAAATGTCTTCTTTAGAAGCGTATGTTTCATCGTAAATAAACTGAATAACAAACTGTAAGCGTCGTGAAATATGGTATTTAGACATTTTTATAAAATTATAGAGTTTGAGTGTCAATACATGACGATGTACTAAATATAGGTATATTTTCTTGGTTCGCCATGAATTGACGATCTTCTTTTGTTGATTTGTGACATAATCTTTAAAACCCATAATTATGAGTGCAAAATTAGAAGCCATAAGGTTAGAATTTATAAGTAAGCAAGAACAACTGGAAGAGGCAGGCAATATCTTAAAAAAAGAATTTTTTGGAATTGACAAGGCTATTGATGATTTGATAAACAACACACGTTCATGGTACGTTTTAAATGAATATCAAAATAGACCTTTGGTAATTAATCTTTGGGGATTAACTGGAGTTGGAAAAACGTCCTTGGTATTAAGGTTGGCAGAGCTGTTAGATTATGATGATCGTTTGTTTCGATTTGATCTTGGGTCAAAAAGCGGTAATTATTCTTTTAGAAGTGGCATAGAAGATTTATGTGAAAAGAATGAGCATGAGGCTTTGATTGTTGTTTTAGATGAATTTCAGCACAATCGCACATTAAAAGGTTTAGCGAGGGAAGAAGTGGAAAGTGGAGAAAACAGAAGAGTATGGGACCTAATTGATTCCGGTAAGATAGAATATTATCAATATTATACTGATTTATATGATTTGATGGGATATGTTAAGAAATTAACATATTTGCTCAATACTTCAATAGTAGTGGAAAATGGTAGAATAACTAAAGGGCTTGAAGCGTTTAAAGCTGAATTTGAAAAAGAGCGTAACTGGAATGACACTACAAATGACAATTTGTTAATTAAAAAATTAATGTATCCTTCTATTCTTGAATTAGCAGGAGACTCTTTTGGATTTTTTTTACTAAAAGATATTGAAAATCATCTTTTAAAATTAAATGGACCTGAAACATTAATGTTTTTAAAAAAGGTTATTAAAATAGCAAAAAAACCAAAAATCAAAAACTTCACAAAGTCGCTTATTTTTGTTATAGGAAACTTGGACGAGGCATATTCAATGAGCCAAAGTTTAACTGCAGATGTAAATGCAGACGTTTTTTATGAGTCTTCATTAAAAATCACAATTCCTCAAATCAAGAATGCTTTGGCCAATAGGTTTAGAAAGGAACAAATTTCACGATTGGGTAATATTCATATTATTTACCCATCCCTTAATAAGGAAGCGTATAGAACTATAATCTCAAGAGAATTACAAAAGATAGCTGAAAAAACAAGTGCGCATCTAGGTCTAAAGATTGAATTTGAAAGCTCTGTAATAGATTTAATTTATAAAGAGGGTGTTTTTCCAACTCAAGGAGTTAGGCCTTTGCTTACTACTATAAACTATGTAATAAAAACAAATCTATCCTTGTTTTTTACTGAAATTTTAATTCAAGATATTAGGGTTTCAAAACTTACTTTTTTCGTAAAAGATAAAGAACTTGTTTGTAACTATATTTTTAAAAGGAAGGTATTGCACCAACAGGCTACTGCAATTTTAACACCACTTGAGGACATTAGAAAACCTAAAAAAGATGACCTACAGGCTATAACGGCTGTGCATGAAAGTGGGCATGCCATTATTTCAGCAATTTTATTAAGAACAGTTCCAGAACATATATGTTCAGTAACAACCAATAATGATAGCAATGGTTTTACTTACACAAAATTTCCATGGAACTATTTATCAAAAAAGGAAATTGTTTGTCGTGTGGCGTTTTATTTGGGAGGTCAAGTTGCCGAAGAATTGATTTTTGGTAAAGACAATATTACTGCAGGATCATCAAGTGATGTACAATTAGCAACAAAATTCTTAAGTAATATGTATAAAACACATGGTTTAGGAAAATTGCCACTTTATTATGATTTAGATCCAAATAACAATAGTAGTTTTCATGATTATGAAGAGGTTGAAACAATGATTGAAGCCACTTTAAAAGAAGGTCATGAATTGGCAAGAGAAACTTTAAAGAAAGAAATGAATCTTTTGCTCATCATGTCTGATTATTTAAGTGATTATAGTTCCCTTGATAAACAAAGCCTTAAACAAATGATTCTTGAACATAAAGTTTCTGATGTGGAGCTGCTTGAACATGGAGATTTGCTTTATTACAGAAATCACTTAAAAAAGACTATAGCTAAACAAGAGGAATCTTCAGGTTTATTTGAGGGGGTTTCTTTAAATTATCAAAAAAAGATGAATTAAGTGATATATTTTTTAAAACATATTTCTATTCAACAAGTACATGACTTAACTTTGCACTATGCAAGTCAGGAAATTATACAGTACAGCAACAATCACCTTTTTTCAAGCTGATGTGTCTTCAGAACTTAAGCTGCCTTATGTTGTAAATGGCATCAGTGCAGGGTTTCCATCCCCAGCAGATGATTTCTTGGATATAAACATAGATTTAAACAAGCACCTTATTAAGAACCCGAGCACCACATTTTATGGTCGAGTCCGAGGTGATTCAATGAAAGATGCTGGAATACATGATGGAGATTTGCTTATAATAGATAAAAGCTTAGAACCAACAAACAATAAAATTGCTGTATGTTTTATTGATGGTGAGTTTACAGTAAAACGCATCAGTATTGAAAAGGATGTTGTTTGGCTAATTGCAGAGAATAAAAACTACGAGCCTATTAAAGTGACTAAGGATAATGACTTGGTTATTTGGGGGATTGTGACTACTGTTATAAAGAATTTGTAATTAGTCATTTTTTTCTTTTCTTATCTCTATAACTTAAATAGATAACGAATAGATAAAATGCTACAACTGCCGAAGCATAAAAACCAGCCATACTCATAAAACCAAAATTTTATATAAAAATAGAAATATATATTCGTTTTCAAAATGTTCGCACTCGTAGACTGCAATAACTTTTACGCTTCCTGTGAGCGAGTTTTTAACCCATCATTAAATGGTAAGCCAGTTGTGGTTTTATCAAATAACGATGGTTGTGTTATTGCGCGTTCTAATGAGGCCAAAGCATTGGGTATTCCAATGGGCGCACCTGCATTTGAATATAAAAAGACATTTGAGACGTATAATATCAACGTTTTTTCTTCCAATTATGCTTTGTATGGCGATATGAGTAGTAGAGTGATGAATCTACTTTCAGAGTTTACACCAGAAGTGGAAATATACAGTATTGATGAAGCCTTTTTAAAATTTATAGGTTTTGATTTTTTTAATTTCCAAGAGATAGGTCTTCAAATGAAAAGAAGAGTTACCAAAGGAACGGGAATCCCTATAAGTATCGGTTTTGCACCTACAAAAGCCTTGTCTAAGGTTGCTAATAGAATAGCCAAAAAGTTTTCTGAACGCACTAACGGTATCTGTGTCATAGATAGTGAAGAAAAAAGGATAAAAGCCTTAAAATGGTTGTCAATAGAGGATGTATGGGGAATAGGGAGAAAACATGCTAAAAGACTAAAAGCATTGCAAATTTATAATGCCTATCAATTTACGCAACTCTCAGATGACTGGGTACGTAAAAATATGTCGGTTGTTGGTTTACGTCTAAAACACGATTTAGAGGGAAAACCTACTTTAGATTTAGAAACTACGGCAAACAAGAAAATGATAGCAACAACACGCTCATTTGAGGGTATGCTAACATCATATCAAGATATTAGAGAGCGTGTGTCTACGTTTGCTGTGTCCTGTGCAGAAAAACTTCGTCATCAACAATCACAATGCCATATGCTCATGGTCTTTTTGCATACCAATGGTTTTAGAAAAGATTTACCTCAATATGGTAGAAACATTGTTGTAAAAACCCATTATCCAACCAATTCAAGTATCGATTTAGTTAAATATGCAGAAGCAGGGTTGCAAGCCATTTATAGAGAGGGTTTTCATTATAAAAAAGCAGGTGTTATTGTAATGGGTTTAACCCCAAACAATCAAAAACAATATAGTTTGTTTACTTCAGATAATCCAAAGCATGAACCAATAATGAACGTGGTCGATAGACTTAATAAAGCTTATGGTAACAATAAAATTAAGTTTGGTAGTCAGTCATTGGGAAGACAATGGAAGATGAAGCAAGAGCGTCTATCCCCAAGGTATTCAACTAATATACAAGAGATAATTACAATAAACGCATAACATAGACCTAAGTTAGAACGGCTTAGTACTCATATTTTGTTTCAATAATTAAAACTAATACATCATCATGAAACACTCGTCTTTCAATTATATTATTTTTTTTGTCATACTTATACTTGAATGAAGTTACTTTTCCCTTAATAGTATCGCTGTTTTTTATCCTAATACTACTTGCCCAAATTGGGTCATTATTTTTGTTAAATACTGTTTTTGAATGCCTTAAAAGTACGTCTTTATCATTATAATATTTATAGCTGATTTTGTTTCCGTAATTATCATATTCAATTTCAGATCTATTTTTTTGGTTTCCTTTATAATCATACATTGTTGACTCAATTAAATTCCATTTTTTATCATATTTATTAATTGAACAAGCTTTAGAAGTACTATCAATACTTTTTTTGTTTAATATTTCTATTCTGTTTTTTATATCTATGATTGCTTTGCCAGTTGTTTTTTTTCCGTCTTTAATAGTCGTGTTTTCAGTTCTTAAACCATATTTATTGTATTTATATGTAGTTTCACGAATAATAGAGTCTTTTTTAGATATAATAGTCTTTATTATATTTCCTTTTTTATCATAAAAATAACTATAGTTTAATGGTAAAGGTGAATAATTTGGTGGTGAGAATGAAAAAGATTTTTTACTTCTTAAATTGTAATCATACAAGGTTACACTTTTATTATCTTTGGTTATAATTTCTATAGTATCCTTGTAGATAACTTCGTAATCAATTGATTCAACTTTTTTAGGATGACCATATAAGCCATCAAAATTTAAACTTGTACAGCTTGTATACGCTATTAAATAGAATATAATTAGAAGTTTTTTCATTAAGTAATTATATATTTATTCAAATATATTTAATTTATGTGCTTTCACACCTCTCAAACCAAAAAAGTGGTCGCGCTTGAAAATAAGTTTAAGGTAAAGATTTCCGATAATGCCTTAATAGACTATTTCAATACGCCAAAGTATCACTTAAATGGTTTCGCCCATCCAAACATGCTCGTTATTCCACAAGAGAGGCCAGACGTTTTGGCACCTGCTGTTTGGGGCATAGTTCCAAATAATAAGAATACAGATGAAATAAAGCCATACTATAAAGAAGCAGTCAAATATGGAGGAGGTTTAAATGCACGTTCAGAGAAGGTATTTCAGCATTTTATTTATAAGGATTCCATCATGGAGAAACGTTGTATCATTCCAGTTTCAGGCTTTTTTGAACCCCATGACCAAAACGGGAAAAAGTATCCGTTCCATTTTAAATCTAAAAGCAATGATGTATTGGCATTGGCAGGCTTATATACTGTAATTGATACATACATCACCTTTACTATTTTAACAAAAGAAGCATCTCCATTATTCGAGAAAGTGCATAACTCTAAAAAACGTCAACCAATTATACTTGATGAAGATAGAACCCATAATTGGTTATCTGTGGATTTAAGGGCATCGGATATAAAAGATGTTTTAAAATATCATTACCCAGAAAATAATTTAGAAGTTTATCCAGTAAGCAAAGATTTGTTCAATACAAACGTTGATAGTAATATCCCAAGTATCATTGAGCGAGCGTACTATGACGATTTATTGCTTAAAGTATAAACTTGATTTGTCTTTATTGATGTTTTTTTAAAACCAAAAAGCGACTGTCTGAAAAGTGGTTTAGATACCTCATTGTATTCAGCATGACACTTTTTCAGACAGTCTCTTTTAGTAGTGGTTTTTCCAGCACTCACCAAAAAAAACGAGTTTGAGTGGTTGGAACTCTTTGAGGACAACAAGCAAAAAGCTCAAGATTTACAAGCCTAAATAACCCAAACGGAAAAAGAGATAGACCAGATGGTGTGTGAGTTGCCTGGCTTGACACAGGAGGAAATTAAAATTATTGAGGAGTCTTAACTATAAGCAAGCATGACTATTGTTTTTGATTTTGATGTGATGCATTGCAATACACATCTAAAAAATAAATCGCGCAGACAGGTTTGGGGTAAAATTTAGAGATAATTCGTTTGTTTCAATAACCGTATCGTCCTTTAGCGTGTAGAATTTATTTATTATGTTTTCGGTGCCAAAAACATTCCAAATAGAGCCGCCAAACTCCCCTTTAATTTTACTGTTAAGATCAACAGTGTATAAGGCAGAGACATCTGCCCTAAAATAAGAATCTAACCTAGATGAGTTTGTTGACTGAAAATTGATTTCGTTATTTACTATTTCATTGCCTTTAACGGGTTCTGTAATAGGCTTGCCTGTATGCCAATTTAGTCCCAACGAAAACTTAAAACTATTTTTAGTGTATGAAGAACCAAAGGAGGCAGCATGGGTTATATCGAAATTACTTGGAAATGGATTCTGACTAATAGATTTAAAGGTGTACTTATTATCCATGTAGGAATAGCTTAACCATACATTATAATTGGGGAAGGACTTTTTAAGTAGTAAATCCATACCATAAACGCTGTTGGTACCACTTGATTTTTCAAATTGAAATTGGTCTGTAAATCCTTGGCTTTGCGTAGTAATGCCACTTATGTATTTATAATAAAATTCTGAACTGATAAGAAAACTGTTTTTTGAGTAATTTATACCAAAGGATCCTTGTTTGCTCTGTATTACTGGAATGGAACTGTTATTGGATAATTGCCAACGTCTTTTTTCCACCCCTAAAAAGTCGTTTTGGAAATTTCTTTTTGCTCTCTCTTTAGTAAGCAATATAGTACCTTTTTAGGGTGTTTTAGCTACTATATGTTTTTCACGTTTGATTATCGTTTGCCAAAAAGTAATATGCTATATGAATGGGTTGTTTGTTTGCCTATTAATAAGGTTTTTGGTTAAAGAGGTCTTCATTGGCAATGTTTTGCCATAGGTCAATTTTGTTTTGTCAAAGGTAAAATATTTGTAAAAAATATTTAGTTGTACACTATGTTGTACACTCCAAAAACCAAAAAAGCCCTAAATCATTTGTTATCAAATGTTTAAGGCTTCTTTATGGTGGTGCCTCCAGGAATCGAACCAGGGACACAAGGATTTTCAGTCCTTTGCTCTACCAACTGAGCTAAGGCACCAGTCGCTTATTTGTGGACTTGGACAATTAAAATCAAATGTTTTCAATCATTCAAGCGGGTGCAAATATATATTCATTTTTATTATTCGCCAAAAGAAAATAAATAAAAAATGGTTTTGTAAATTTACAAACTTAATTTAAGATATGAATTTAGTTGTAGACGTTGGGAACACTTTTGTTAAATTAGCTGTCTTTCAGGATCATGACATGGTTTTTAAAACTGTGGTTGAGCTACAGGCTTTCCAACATGCGTTTGAAACTATTTTAGAAAGGTATCCCAAAATAGATGCTTGTATCCTTTCCTCTGTTGGGAACTTGCATGATTTGGCGCTAAAGCAGCTAAAAAAGCGCTTGCCAGTGGTTGTATTGAATTCTGAAACCAAAATGCCTTTTAAAAATCTTTATGGGACCCCCAAAACATTGGGAGTGGATAGGTTGGCTTTGGTGAGTGCTGCTTCTGCTCAATTTTCAGGAAAAGATGTGTTGGTTATAGATGCAGGAACATGCATTACCTACGATTTTATAACCAAAGAAAACAGCTACTTGGGAGGAGCCATTTCACCAGGCTTGCGGATGCGATATCAAGCATTAAATAATTTAACGGCCCATTTACCGTTATTGGATACAAAGCGTCCCGATCATTTTATAGGACAGTCCACAGAACAAGCCATTCATTCCGGGGTTGTTTTTGGTGTTTTAAATGAAATGGAAGGTGTTATAGAGGCTTATAAAGAAAAATATTCAGATTTAACAGTTATTTTAACAGGTGGTGATGCTAATTTTTTGTCTAAACAATTAAAAAGTAGCATATTTGCCAACTCAAATTTCCTTTTAGAAGGATTGAACCATATTTTACAATTTAATTCAACCGAATGATAAAAAAACTGGTATTCGTTTTTATTGCATTATTTGCAATTAAAAGTTACGCACAAGAGGGCACAGCCTCGCCATATTCATTTTATGGCATGGGTAGCTTAAAATTTAAAGGAACCGTAGAGAGTAGAAGTATGGGAGGGTTGAGTGTATATTCAGATAGTATTCATATAAACCTAAGGAATCCTGCATCGTATGCTTCAAAAAACTTAGCCATATACAATAACGAAAGCAGGCCAGTAAAATTTGCCATAGGAGGAAGCCATACCAATGCCAAATTAAAAAGCGATACAGCCTCAGATGAAGTCAATTCCTCCACCTTGGATTACCTGGCCATGTCCTTTCCCATTGGGAGGTTTGGTTTGGGAATGGGTTTGATACCTTATACATCTGTGGGATATAAATTGGAAACCTTGAACAATAACAACGACCTTTCCACCAAGTTTAGAGGAGAAGGAGGCGTGAATAAAGTATATGCTTCCCTTGGATATCTGGTGATGGATGGGTTGAGTGTAGGTGTTGATTTGGGTTATAATTTTGGTAATGTTAAAAATAACACCATTGAGTATGTTTACACAAACGAAGGCTCTTTGGCACAATACCAAACCCGTGAAGACAACCGATCGGATATTGGTGGTTTGAGTGCCAATTTTGGGATTATTTTTTCCAAAATGATTCAGGATAAATTTGAATTGACAACCAGTCTTACGTTTAGACCGGAAATGAATTTGAATTCCGAGAACTCACGTACCTACAACACCATTACCATTAATGCGATAAACGATCAAGAATACGTGATCAATTCCATAGAAGCAGATTTGGCCTCTCAAGGGTTAAAAAGCACAGATTTGGTATTGCCTACCAAATTATCCCTTGGAGCAGGAATTGGGCAGCCAAGAATCTGGTTTGTTGGGGCAGAATACACGTACTTAAATACCAAAGCGTTTAAAAACGAATTGTATGCTTCAAGTGATTCTGCAGGAAACGTTACCTATTCCAATGCCTCCACAGTATCCATAGGAGGTTTTGTGATACCAGATTACAATTCGTTCTCAAGTTACTTTAAAAGAGTGGTTTACAGGGCAGGAGTTCGTTTTGAAGGCACTGGTTTAAACATCAACGATCAGGCCATAAACGAGTTTGGCATATCTTTTGGAGTAGGGTTACCAATGGGAAACACGTTCTCCAATGCCAATCTAGGTGTTGAGTTTGGAAAAAGAGGAACAACCAGCGAGAATTTAATACAAGAAAATTTCATTAATTTTCAACTAAGTTTTTCATTTAACGATAGATGGTTCCAAAAAAGAAGATTTAATTAAGTATAAAATAAATTATTATGAAAACCAAAATTACATTATTGTTGTCGTTCCTATTCCTAGGAGTGAACTATGTATCTGCCCAAGATGAAGATTCAAGCACATTATCCATTATGAGTGAGTATGCCAAAGCAAAAAATTATGATGCAGCATATAAGCCTTTTATGGAACTGAGAAAGAGGAATCCTAATTACAGCAGAGCAATATATGTATACGGAGAAGACATACTTGAGGATAAAATTGAAAAATCCTCTGGAGCAGAGCAAGCTGCCTATATCAACGATTTGGTAAAGCTTTGGGAAGAAAGGGAAACCCATTTTGCCAGCAAAACCCCTAAAGGCGAATTTGGTGCCAAAGCTTGTCAGTTAATGTACGATTACAGGGAGGTTTTAAATAAAACGGACGAAGAATTATATGCGTGTTTTGATGCTGCTTATAAAGCAGATGCTGAAACCTTTACAAACCCTAAATCCCTTTATACCTATTTCTCTTTGATGGTAGATTTATTTGATGCCGGAAAAAAATCGGCTGGGGAATTATTCACCAAATACGATGAGGTTGTTGAGAAGGTAGACAGCGAAGTTGCCAATTACTCTGAAAACTTAAATGCCCTTATTGAAAAAGAAGATGCAGGAACTGCTTTAACCAGTAAAGAAGAGAGATATAAAAAATCTTATGAGAGTTATTTAAATGCTTACGATCAAATTTCAAGTAGTATCAACAGTAAGTTAGGTTCTAGAGCGAATTGTGAAAACTTGGTGCCACTTTACACTAAAGACTTTGAAGCCAACAAAGATAATGCTGTATGGTTACAAAGAGCAGCCGGAAACATGTCGGCTAAAGAATGTACAGACGATCCTTTGTTCTTTAAATTGGTGAATGCGTATCACAATTTAAGCCCTTCAGCCAACTCGGCTTATTACTTAGGAATCTTAAAAGATAAGGAAGGAAAAACATCGGAAGCCATTAAGTTCTACGAACAAGCTTTAAGCCTGGAGTCTGATAGTTTCAAAAAAGCCAAGCTATATGAAAAAATTGGTGATAAATTAAAAGCTAGGGGAGATTTTGGTTCTGCTAGGGCTTACTTTAGAAATGCTTTAAAGTTCAACCCATCAAACGGAAGACCACATTTAAAAATTGCCGATATGTATAATAGAAGCGCCAATAACTGTGGAGACACCAACTTTAACAAGCGTGCTGTATTCTGGTTGGCTGCCGATGAAGCTGAAAAAGCAGGACGTGTGGACCCAACCTTAAAAAGTGCAGCAGCTCAAACAGCAGCCAATTACAGAGCTAAAGCGCCTCAGAAATCTGAGATTTTCAGTGAGGGGAATGCTGGACAAAAAATCAACATTGGATGCTGGATTGGAGCCAGTGTTACTGTGCCAAGCTTATAATGGACAAGATAGGTTTACATAACATAAATTACATAGTCATAGCGCATGCTGTGACTATGTTTTTTTATATGATACATTTATAGCATGGACCTCAATCATTCGTTTAAAGTGTTTTTTGTTTGCCCTGTGGTTTTAAGCCTGTTCCTTTCGTGTAAAAACAATTTTGAAGAGGTTAAAAAAATTGGGATATCAGAAAACGAACCTATAGGCATTGCAGAGCATATCAATTTAAAATATACAGATTCTGGTCGGGTAACCGCCAATTTAAAGAGTCCTAAAATGTTGGATTATTCCAATAGGGAGTTTGCCTTTAACGAGTTTCCAGATGGCATAGATTTGGACTTGTTTGATGAGCAAAACCAAAAAAGCAACGTTATAGCAGACTATGCCATAGTTTACGACAAAACCGGAATTATAGATTTGCAAGGCCATGTGGTACTTTCTTCCACCAATAAAGATACCTTGTTTGCAGAACAGTTGTATTACGACCAAAATAGGGAATGGCTTTTTACAAACAAGCCAGTCACCTTTAGAACCGGAAGGGATGTTATAAACGGCAAAGGCTTCGATTCCGATACCAAGTTTACCAAAGCCCAAGTTCTAGAAATTGATGGAATCATCACACTTGACGAATAATTCTGTATCTTTACCCCATCATTTTTAATATATACTAAATGAAACTATTTAAGTTTTTCCAATACGCCTATTTGTTTTTTGCTGTTATCTTTATTTACGATGCTGTTTCAAAATACATGGAAACAGGACAGGTAGAATACACTTCCTTATTATTGGCAGCAGCAGCTATTTTTATGTTTTTCTTTAGAAAACGATTCAACAAAAAATTTGAGAACAAAGACCGTAATTAAAACATGAACCCAGATGTTATAATTATTGTTGTCTCTTTAATTCTTTCTGCTTTTTTCTCCGGGATGGAGATTGCTTATGTGTCTTCAAACAAGATTCATATAGAAATAGAAAAAAAGCAACAGGGGATTTTAGCAAAGATTTTAACAAAAATAACCGCAAGGCCTTCCAAGTTTATTGCAACCATGCTTATTGGCAACAATATTGCTTTGGTTATTTATGGGTTTTTTATGGGAGATTTGTTGGTAGATTGGTTTCATTCCTTTTTGCCCTCCAGCTCCAAGCTTATCAATTTTCTATTGGTGGATTTTAGTTTGTTAAGCCAAACCGTCATCTCTACCCTGATTATTTTAATCACTGCCGAATTTTTACCAAAGGTATTTTTTCAAATCTATGCCAATTCCCTACTCAAGTTATTGGCTTTTCCGGCCTACTTTTTTTATCTGCTCTTTAATTACATTTCCAATTTTGTGATTTGGATTTCGGATGTGGTATTGAAAAAATTTTTTAAAACCGAAGGCGACCAAGTCCAATTGGCCTTTTCCAAAGTGGAACTGGGCAATTACATTAGCGAGCAGATGGAATCTGTGGAAGAAAGTGATGATATAGATACCGAAATACAGATTTTCCAGAATGCCTTGGAATTTTCTGAAGTAAAAGCAAGGGAAGTGATGATTCCCAGAACCGAAATTACGGCTGTGGATGTTACCGAGTCATCCAAAAACCTAAACACATTATTTACGGAAACGGGATTTTCAAAAATTCTGATTTACAAGGATACCATAGACGATATCTTGGGTTATGTGCACTCCTTTGAACTTTTCAAAAAGCCCAAAAACCTCAAATCCATTCTGGTTCCCGTAGAGTTTGTACCAGAAACCATGTTAATAAAAGATATTTTAAGTGTGCTTATAAAAAAGCGAAAAAGTATCGCAGTGGTTCTGGACGAGTATGGAGGCACTTCTGGTATCATAACCGTTGAAGATATAGTGGAAGAACTTTTTGGCGAAATAGAAGACGAACACGATACCATAGATTTAATTGAAGAGAAATTGGGAGAAGACATCTATAAGTTTTCAGCCAGACTGGAAGTGGATTATATAAACGAAACCTTTAAGCTCAACCTTCCGGAGAGTGAAAACTACGAGACATTGGGAGGTTTGATTGTAGACCATAAAGAGGAAATCCCTCAGCAAAATGAAGTGGTTTTAATAGACAGGTTCCAGTTTACCATCCTTGAAGTTTCCAATACAAAAATAGATTTGGTAGAGCTTAAAATACTGGAAGCCGACTAATTTGCTAAGCTTAAAAGAATTAATATAACATTCTATTTTATTATTAAATAGAAAATGGTATTTTCGCGCACGATAATTTATAATCAATATAGACATATAAAATGGCAGTTTTAAATAAAATTAGACAACGTGGACTCTTTTTAATCATTGTAATTGCGTTAGCGTTATTCTCTTTTGTAATTGGAGATTTGTTTAGAAACACAGATGCACTGGTAGGAAAATCTCAAAACATTGTTGCAACCATTAACGGCAAAGACATTTCCCGTGAAGACTTTATGCAAAAAGTGGAGGTTGCCCAAAGACAGCTTGGTCCTAACGGCACCAATACACAAGCTATGAACAGGGTTTGGGAGCAAGAAGTTAGACAGGCAGTACTTGAAACACAATTTGAAGAATTGGGTATGACTGTTGAAAAAGACCAAATGAGGGATTTGTTAAGAACCAATTTGGCCAATAGTCCGGAGTTTCAAAATGAAGCAGGACTTTTTGATGAAAATAAATTAAACGAGTACATTGCCAATCTCAAAGAAACCTCTGCCGTTGCTTATGCGCAATGGGTTGATTACGAAAACAGCATTGGAGTGAATGCCTTACAGCAAGACTATTTTAATATGGTGAAAGCTGGTATGACAGGCACTTTGGCCGAAGGGAAATTGGAACATATGTTGGAGAGCGAAACGATTGACATTAAATATGTTCAGATACCTTACACGTCCATTCCAGACAGCACTGTTTCTGTGTCTAAATCTGAGATATCTTCTTATATCAACAAGCACAAAAAACAATATGAAGTAGAGGCTACCAGAGACATTCGTTATGTGGAATTTAAGGAAGCTGCTACAGTTGAAGACGAAAACAACATCAAACAGGATTTAGCAAACTTATTGAAAGATCAGGTGGTTTACAATGAAGTTACCAAGAATAACGATACAATAAAAGGATTTGCTACAGTAACCAACCATAAGGTGTTTGTAAATTCAAACTCCGACATTAAGTTTGAAGACCGTTTTAAATTCAAATCAGATTTGCCTGCATCAGTTGCAGATACCATCTTCAACATGAATGTTGGTGATGTGTATGGGCCTTACAAAGACGGGAATTATTTTAAATTAACCAAAGTAATTGCTGCCATACAAATGCCAGATTCGGTAAAAGCAAGACATATTTTAATTCCTTATGTTGGTGCTGCAAGTGCACAGCCAGATGTAACACAATCCAAGGAACAAGCTAAGAAAACAGCAGATAGCTTGCTGTCTGTTTTAAAGAAAGACAATTCTAAATTCGGGGAATTTGTAAGTACCTATTCGTCGGACCAAGGCAGTGTTGCCAATGGAGGAAGTTACGATTACTTTACATACAATACCATGGTACCAGAGTTTAGGGATTATGTTTTCCAAAACAATGTTGGTGATATGGATGTGGTAGAAACCGTATATGGATACCATATTATTGAAGTGGAAGGACAGAAAAACAAACAACGTGCCATTAAGGTTGCAACCGTTGCCAGGGAAATAGAGCCTTCCGAAACCACTATAAACCAAGTGTTCAGGGATGCTTCAAATTTTGAAATAGCCATAGAGAAAGGTGATTTTGAAGCTGTAGCTAAAGAAAAAGATTTGGCAGTACGTCCTGTAAATGGTATAAAGGTTTTAGATGAAAACATCCCTGGTTTAGGAAACCAAAGAGCCATGGTACGTTGGGCTTTTGAAGAAGGAACAGAGGTTGGCGATTACAAGCGTTTTAACTTAAATGGTGGTTATGCCATTGTGCAAGTAACGGCTACCAATGCTGCTGGATTGATGAATACAGAGCAAGCGTCGGTAACTGCTTTGCCAGCTATTAGAAAAGAGAAAAAAGCAGCATTGATTAAAGATAGGATTTCTGCAACCACTGTGGAAGATGTGGCTGCTGCCGAAAACCAAACAGTTAAAACAGCTTTAGCCATCAACATGAAAAACCCAACCATTTCCGGAGCTGGAAAAGAGGGTCTTGTTGTGGGAACAGCCTTTGGATTAAAAGAAGGTGAAACCTCTAAATTAATTGAAGGTGAAAAAGGCGTTTACATGGTACAGGTAACCAAAAAGACACCTGCTCCAGAACTAGACAACTATCAAGGGTTTGCAAACCAAGTAGGTACGTCTAAAATGAATAACGTAAACACCAAATTATACAATGCCTTAAAAGAGGCTTCAGATATTGAGGACAATAGAGCCAATACGGTTCAATAATAATTAGGTATTATACATATTGAAAAGCTTCACAGAACATGTGAAGCTTTTTTTATTTTATCATTTCAGGATAGGGAACAATGGTATCATAGCCTTTAGATCTAAAATAGGCTGTCGGGTTTTCTTCAGATGTAACCAATACAAAATCGCCTCCCCAAGCACCAAGGCTTTTTACAGACCCTTTAAAATCTGAAAATAAGGCCTCTTTTACGGGAACTTGGTGGATGATGCTGGATATAATTTGTTCGTGCCTGTTTATTAAGAGATTGCAATCGGTTAGATTGGAGCAGGAAATCAGTTGGGAAGTAATCTCGCTAATCTCCTTAATAACATGTGTTTTATTTGAAGTGTTGGCTTTGTATTTCGCAATACCATCACGACTGTTCTGTTTTTTGTTTAAATACACAAAATATAGTGAGTCTTTAAAAGAAGGATTAAAGTTTGCTTTCTTAATATGTCTGTTGTTATTTTCAATTTGATAGGTAATGGCAGTGTCGTGTTGTGCACAGGCAATATCATAGCCAGAACCACCAAAGGTTTGTTCCAATAACCTGTAAGCATCTATTTGAGCCCAATTTGCCATGTTGTTTATTAAAGTGGATGAGGAACCCAAACCCCAATCTTGAGGGAATGTTAATTTGTTCTCTACTTGACATCCAGATTTTAAAAACCCTGGATTTAGTTTTTTTGCAACCTGTAATATTTGAAAGAGACGCTCTGTTTTGCCATTGTTATTTAAAGCTTGAGTGGATATCTCGTTATGGTTGATTTTAAAGACTGTCTCAAACCAAATGTCATCTTTAAAATCAAAACTTTTCCACACCAGGATGGGTTTGTTTAAAGTGGTGACCTCTAGGGATTGTCCGAATTTAGTAGGCACAGCCAAAGCCATTGCGCCATCAAGAACTAGGTATTCCCCTGTAATCAATAATTTTCCGTTACTCTGAAACTTCTGCATTCGTTATTTGTTATTCTTCAATCTTAAATCCTTTATGGCTTCTACTACAGCCCTATGTGTAGCCGTATGGTTTTTAAAATGGTTTATTAAGGTGTTTTTTTCTTCATCTGTTGCTTGAAACTGGTTTAGGATATTCAACAAATGCATTTTCATATGGCCTTCCTGGATTCCTGTGGTGGTTAAAGAGCGCAAGGCTGCAAAATTTTGTGCCAATCCGGCAACAGCCACTATTTGCATGAGTTCTTTGGCAGACGGGTTGTGCAATAATTCCAAGGCCAATTTTACCAAAGGGTGTAAACTGGTTAAACCACCAACAGTACCTAAAGCCAACGGGATTTCCATCCAAAAATAAAAGATGCCAGCTTCTATTTTAGCATGTGTTAAACTGCTGTATTGTCCGTTTCTGGATGCATAGGCATGAACTCCAGCTTCCACAGCCCTGAAATCGTTTCCGGTAGCCAGAACCACGGCATCTATTCCATTCATGATGCCTTTGTTGTGTGTTACCGCGCGATACGGTTCCACTTCGGCAATTTTAACGGCTTGTATAAATTTTTTGGCAAACTCTTCGGGGTTTATGGATGGGTTTTCGGTTAATTGTTCCACAGGACAACTTACTTCAGCCCTTACCAAACAATTAGGGACATAGTTAGAGAGGATGCTCATAATGACCTCGACCTGTTTTTCTTTTTCAGTAAAGCCATCAAACAAGCGCGCTTCCTCCCTAAAGGTTTTGGCAAATTGTTCCAAACAAGAATTTATGAAATTAGCGCCCATGGCATCCAGGGTTTCAAAGGTGGCGTGAAGCTGGTAATAGTTGTCCAGGCTTTGGGTTTTATCCCGAAGTTCAATATCCAGGATGCCTCCACCACGTGCTTCCATATTTTTGGTCAAGGATTTTGTGGCTTGTATAAGTTTGGGTTTAACATGTTTAAAAAAGCTCTGTAAGGTCTTAGGGTTGCCATAGTACATAACATGTACCTGACCAATTTTGGTAGTGGATAAGACCTCTGCTTTAAAACCACCCCTTTCCAGCCAAAATTTAGCAGCTTTGCTAGCAGCAGCCACAACGGAACTTTCTTCTATGGCCATTGGGATGGCGTGCATTTTGCCATTGATTAAAAAATTGGGAGCCACACCAAAAGGCAAATAATAATTGGTAATGGTGTTTTCTATAAACTCGTCATGCAACTGTTGTAGCTTGATGTTGGAATTCCAATACTGTTTGATGATGTTTTTTGCGTCTTCATTGTTGTTGAAATAAGTAGCTACAATCCAATCGATTTTATGCGATTTGGAAAGTTTAGAAAAGCCAGATATAGATTTGCTCATGAAATATAAATTGAAAACACAAAGATACTGTTCTTGTAACTAATTTTATATTAGTTGGGTTTTAAAAGGCTATTTAACTGTTAATATTTACTGTTTTTTGCTTATTTTTTAGTAAACTTGGCATTATTTTATTCAAAAGAAACATTTAAATGAAATTTACCAAACTCCTTCTACTGTTTTGCATATTTGCAACTTTCTTAACCTCAGCACAAAATAAAGAGATAACCCTAGAAGATATATGGACTGGCGCCTTTAGAACCGAAGGTATGGACGCCTTGCACTCCATGAAAAACGGGCAGCAATATTCTGTTTTGAATTTTGATAGAACCTCTGGAACCACCTCTATAGATGTTTACGATTATAAGACCCTGAAAAAAGTGAAAACTTTGGTGAATTCTAACCAATTAGAGGCCATTCCAAATTTTTCGGATTATACTATTAGTGAAGATGAAAGTAACATACTTTTGGCTACAGATGTGACGCGTATTTTTAGACGTTCGTCTTTAGGGACTTATTATGTGTACAATACCAAAACAAAGGACCTTAGCTTGGTAGCCGAAGAACAGATTCAAGAACCAACCTTTTCCCCAGATGGTACTAAAATTGCCTATGGCTATAAAAACAATCTTTTTGTAAAAGATTTGAGCTCTGGAACCACCACACAAATCACTTTTGATGGGGAGAAGAACAAAATCATCAATGGTATCACAGATTGGGTTTACGAGGAAGAGTTTGGATTTGTTCGCGCTTTCGAGTGGAATGCAGCCAGTGATAAGATTGCATTTATCCGTTTTGATGAAACCCAAGTACCAGAATTTTCAATGGATGTCTATGGTTCGGCTTTGTACCCTACGCAAGATGTGTTTAAATACCCTAAGGCAGGAGAAGCCAACGCTTTGGTGTCGCTTCATTTGTATGAGTTGAAAACCGATACCGTTACTGAAGTGAAAGTGAACAAAGACTACACCGATTTTTATATTCCCAGAATAAAATGGACCAATGATCCAGATGTGTTGAGTGCCCATTATTTAAACAGACACCAAAACGAATTGGATTTATGGTTTATAGACGCTAAAAACCAGACAGCAACCTTGGTTCTTGAAGAAAGGGATGTTGCTTATGTGGATGTGACAGACAATTTAACTTTTCTAAAAGACAATAGTTTTATCTGGACCAGCGAAAAAGATGGCTACAATCACATTTATCACTATTCAAAAGAAGGAGATTTAATAAACCAGGTGACCAAAGGAAACTGGGAAGTAACAAGTTATTATGGATATGATGAAAAAAGCCATAGAATTTTCTACCAGTCCACCGAAAACGGTTCCATTAACAGGGATATTTATTCCATAAAACTGAATGGTAGGGATAAGGAGCGTTTAACCAAAAGCGAAGGTACCAACAGAGCCTCTTTTAGTGCCGATTTTTCTTATTTCATCAATACGTTCTCCAATGCTTCCACACCACCAGAATACACATTGAACGATGCCAAAACAGGAGATTTAATCAAGAGCATTAAGGACAACGACAAACTCTCTGAGACTTTGTTGGACTATAAAACCTCCAAAAAGGAATTTAGCACCATTCATGTAAACGGAAACGATTTAAATATGTGGATGATTAAGCCAGCAGATTTTGATGCCTCCAAAGAATATCCATTATTTATGTATCAATATTCTGGTCCAGGGTCTCAAAGTGTTTCCAATACTTGGAACAGTGCTAACGATTATTGGTATCAGTACTTGGCTCAAAAAGGCTATATTGTAGCATGTGTAGATGGTAGGGGAACCGGTTATAAAGGAGCCGATTTTAAAAAAGTCACACAAAAAGAATTAGGGAAATACGAAGTTGAAGACCAGATAGAAGCAGCCAGACAATTAGGTAAACTACCTTATATTGACGCTTCTAGAATAGGAATTTGGGGCTGGAGCTATGGAGGCTTTATGAGCAGTAATGCGCTTTTTAAAGGAAACGATGTATTTAAAATGGCCATTGCTGTGGCACCTGTAACAAGTTGGCGTTTTTACGATTCTGTATACACAGAGCGTTACATGACCACACCTCAGGAAAATCCTAGCGGTTACGATGACAATTCCCCAATAAACCATGTTGATAAATTAAAAGGAGACTTTTTGTTGATACATGGTACAGCAGATGACAATGTACATGTGCAGAACACCATGCGTATGGTGGAGGCTTTGGTGCAAGCCAACAAACAGTTTGAGTGGATGATCTATCCAGACAAAAACCATGGTATTTATGGTGGCAACACGCGTTTGCATTTATATACCAAAATGTCTGATTTTATAGATAGAACTTTAGGAGATAAGATACCTGAGGCATCAAAAAACCATGAAGAAAAAGTAAAGATTAAAGGATAAGATAACGAACTAACTAAACACTATATGTCAAAATCAATTTTAACAGAACAGGGAGAACCAGAATTATTCGGACATCCTAAGGGATTATTTTATTTGTTTTTTGCTGAACTATGGGAACGTTTTAGTTTCTATGGGATGCGAGCTTTGTTAATGCTATACATGGTTAATGAAATTTTCCAGGCATTGGCAGAACGAGACACAGCAGCTGCAGCAGTATATGCTTCTTATGGTTCCTTGGTTTATGCGTCCACAGTTATTGGAGGTCGTATTTCCGATAAGATATTAGGGATGCGAAGCTCCATTTTCCTTGGAGGTGTTTTAATGGCTTTGGGACATTTTGTTCTTGCCATTGAGAATGATGTGGCCTTCTTTTTGGCCTTGGCATTTATAGTGGTAGGAAACGGTTTCTTTAAGCCTAATATTTCCACCTTTGTAGGGTCTTTGTATAAAGATGGGGATAGACGAAAAGATTCTGGGTTTACCATCTTTTACATGGGAATCAATATTGGAGGTTTTGCTGCACCATTGCTTTGTGGTTGGCTTGGTGAAACCTATGGTTGGCACTATGGATTTGGACTTGCTGGAATTGGGATGTTAACAGGTCTCCTATTCTTTTGGAGTGGTATAAAAAAGAATGTGTTTGGAGACAGGGGAATGCCTCCCAATAAGGAAATATATGAAAAGAAAATATTGGGTATTCCACAAAAAACATTTGTTCCCATTGTTGCCTTTTTAGCAGCTCCTGTGGTTGCACTTATGTTGGCAAGTTATAAGGATATTGGTGGAGGAGATACCTTTTTAGGGGATCAGAACGTGGTGAATTTGCTTTTTAAGCTCATAGGTGTTGGCGTTTTGATTTTTATGACCTATGTGATTATTAAATCCAAACCAGATGAGCGAAAAAAATTAATCATGGCCGTTTTAATAACCTTTTTCATGACCTTGTTTTGGGGTTTCCATGAATTGTCCGGAAGTGTTATAACCTTGTTTGCCGACAGAAATGTGGCTTTAGAGGGTATTATGAATGCCAGTCAAACCAACTCGTTAAACTCTTTGGTTATCATTGTGCTTTCCATCCCAATTTCGTTGCTTTGGGCCTATTTGTCCAAAAAGAATTTAAACCCTAGAACCCCTTATAAATTTGGTTTGGGCTTGTTACTGGCTGGTTTGAGTTTTTATATTCTATCCTTAAGTGGAGGAAGTGCAGACGAGAACGGTATGGTTCCATTTGCTTACCTGTTTATCATGTATGTGGTTATTTCCATTGGAGAATTGTTTATGTCTCCAGTAGGGCTCTCTAAAATAACCGATTTGTCGCCACAAAGAATTGTTGCCTTTATGATGGGGATTTGGTTTTTGTCATCGGCCTATGCTTTTCAAATTGTAGGTTTTATTTCCAAACAACTAGCCGTTGAAAGTACAGACGTAAATGTTGGTGGTTTACAAACATTGGCAATATATACAGACGGGTTTGGCTTAATTGCCAAGTATGCTCTTGGGGCAGGACTTGTGGTATTGATCTTTTCGCCATTAATGAAAAAATTAATGGGCAATGTCCACTAAAAAAAGAACTAACTAAATTTATTATATATGAATACAGATGTTGAAAATCTATTTAAAGACAAGGTAATAGGCCATCCAGCCGGACTGTTTGTACTGTTTTTTACCGAAATGTGGGAACGTTTCTCGTTTTATGGGATGCGTATATTATTGGTATTGTTTTTAACAGCTCCAATTTTAAGTGATAATCCAGGATGGGAATGGCCAAGGGAACATGCTTTGGCTTTAATAGGTACTTATGCCTCCTTACTTTACTTAACTCCAATAATAGGAGGTTGGGTTGCCGATAAAATTACAGGATATCGTGTGGCTGTGGTTATAGGTTGTTTGATCATGACCTTAGGGCACGCTTCCATGGCTTTTGAGACCACCACAAGCTTTTACATAGGTTTGGCCTTGTTGGTAGTGGGAACCGGTTTCTTTAAGCCCAATATTACCTCTATTATTTCTGAAATGTATAAAGGCAAGGAATCCAAAAAAGATGGTGCTTATACCATTTTCTATATGGGAGTAAATGCAGGTGCTTTTTTTGGAATGATGTTATGTGGTTATCTGGCTGAAAACTACGGTTGGTCTTGGGGCTTTGGTTTGGCAGGAATCTTCATGTTATTGGGGATGCTTCAGTTTTGGTTGGCTAAAGATTTGTTTGGAAACGTAGGTGGCAAACCATCCATAAAACATGTGGTTGAAATCCCTCAGAATATCAATGAAGAAGCACCTAAAGAACAAGAAGAGCCAGATGCAGATGAAAAGTTGAACCCTTTTACCATGTTCGATAAAATTTTAGTGGTGTTATCTTCCCTTGGAGGTTTGATTTATCTGTTTAACGATCCCTTGGAAAAAATTGATGGCTCCAGTTTGGTGCCATTTACAGTAGGTAATTTAAGCGGTTCCAATTTTGTGGTGCTTTGTGCCTTGGCATTATTCCTAATCTTGCTTGTAACAAGAATTGCCAGGTATTTACCAATTGTTAGGGACCGTATTATAGCCGTGTCTATCTTTGGGGTGTTTACCGTATTTTTCTTTGCGTTTTTTGAGCAATCTTTAGGCTCCATGACGCTTTTTGCCAGAGATTACACAGATAGGACCTTGGTAGGAAGTTCGGCCATGATATTTAAAGTGGTTGATGCTTTGTTGACAACCGTTCCCTTAATGATCATTACTTGGGTACTTTGGTTGTTGGCCAAAAAAACGTTTTCCAGAATAGGTTTGTCCAATGTCATTTTGGCTCTGGCCTTTGCTGGTTTGTGGTTCTTGGTTATATTTAGGTTGATGGACAAGTTCTCTCAAGAAGGGAACGAGATTGAAGCCACTTGGTTTGGTATTTTAAACTCGTTCTTTATTATTACCTTGGCACCTTTGTTTTCCCGTTGGTGGGAAAGCAAATACAATCCAAGCGCTGCCATGAAATACGGTTTAGGTTTAATTTTGTTAGGTTTAGGTTTTGCCATCTTATCATATGGAGCTTCAGAGATACCTTCAGGAGCCAAAACAGCTTCGGTTAGTATCATCTTTTTAATATTGGCTTATTTGTTGCACACCATGGGCGAGTTATGTATTTCCCCAGTAGGCTTATCGTATTTAAGTAAGTTGGTACCTGCCAGAATGATTGGATTTATGTTTGGGGTTTGGTATTTGGCCATTGCCGTTGGACAAAAAGCAGCGGGTACCATGGGAGGCATGATAGATAAAATTTCAGAACAATATTCCTTAGGGACTTTCTTTTTAATTTTTACCTTAATCCCTATAGGTGTTGGAATTATCTCCATTATATTAAACCCGTTATTAAAACGATTGATGCATAACGTACGTTAATCGAATAAAGCGTTAAAATTTATAGAAAACACTCCTGAATTGGAGTGTTTTTTATATTTTAGGAACAGTTTTTGAAACCTACAGAACTTATTTACTAAGTTTGAAATTATACATTATTATGAAAAAATTACTATCTGTATTTGCCATTTTATTATTTGTTGTTAATATATCTGCTCAAGAAATTAACTGGGTCACTTTAGAAGAAGCTGTAGCGCTTCAAAAGAAAAACCCAAAAAAAATAATGATTGATGCCTATACCAACTGGTGTGGACCATGCAAAATGTTGGATAAAAACACTTTTAAAAACAAAGATGTGGCAGACTACGTAAACAAGCATTATTATGCCGTGAAATTTAATGCCGAAGGCAACGAGACCATTAATTTTAAGGGTAACACCTTTACAAATCCGGGTTATAATCCTGCCAATGCCAACAGACGTAATTCGCAACACCAATTATCGACCTATTTTAGTGTCAGGTCTTATCCAACCATTTTGTTTTTGGATGAGCAGGCCGAGTTTTTAAGCCCAGTTATTGGGTATAAAACGCCACAACAGCTGGAACTATATTTGAAGTTGTTTAAAAACGATGCGCATGTAAACATGAAAACACAAGAGGATTTTTCTGCTTATTACAGTGCTTTTAAACCGGAATTCTCAAATTAATCCCCTTTTAAATTTACTACAAAAGCTCCCTTTTTATATGTATGATGAAAAGGGACTTTTTTGTTTTTACAGGTCGCTTCCCATCGCATGACATAGGATTTGTAGTTGCTGCCATCTGCAATTATCAGTTTCGGACTCAAACTATCAATAAGCCGAACCAGATTGATTTTAGGGGAATCGCGTAGTAAGACGAGTTCTGGTTTAAAGCTGGAAACTTGGTACACACCAAGGCTGTCTATAATTAAAAGGAGCTTCTTGTTTAGTCGGTAAAGGGGCAGAATGTCCTCTTGCTTAATCTCTGAAATATGATGGTTCGTTGCATAATTTACAAGCATGGTTTCGTTTAACAGTTTTGTGCTATCCAGCGAATGATGTACTTGCAGGATGCCGTTTTCTTGAAAGCCAAGAATGGAAGATTGGCTTTTATGGAACACCATCCATTTGGAATCGGTTTTTGTTTGATATTTAGTGTACAGGCTTGCAGATTGAAACAATATTATAGCCACCAAAAGCATGCGTATATTTTTATAGTCTTTATGTTTGTAAACATGGTATATGCTTACAATGATGGCATAACTGGTCAATACTTGAAGCAGGTTGCATGCTATGTCCTTAAACAGGAACGCTTCTTGTTGGGAAATCCATCTAAAAAACTGGTTCATCCATCCAATTATCTTTCCATAGAACAGAGCCACAAAATTGGGTAATATGTTGCATAAGGCCAGGACAATTACAGCAATGCCATAAGCCAAAATAACCCCTAGAAAAGGAATGACAATAACGTTTGAGAGAAAAAACAGCCCTGGGATTTGATGAAAATAAAATAAACTTATAGGCAAGACACCAAACTGTGCAGCGATGGATACGATAAAAGCTTGCCATAACTTATCCACTACCCAATATTTGGGCTGCCAAAAGCTATACAGTAAGGGATAGATGGTTACAATGGCAATCACAGCCAAATAACTTAACTGAAACCCTACATCAAACAGTATGTTGGGCTTAAAAAGTAAAATGATAAATGCCGAACAAGCTAAAATATTCAATGTGTTGGTAGGTCTTTTGTAATTTAAGGAAATTGCGACCAGGCTAAACATTAGTGCTGCCCTGGTAACAGAGGCAGAAAGACCTGTAATGACTGCAAATCCCCATAGGCATAAGATAATCAGGATGATTTTATATACGCGTCCATGCTTGAGCAACCCCACTGGCTTGAACAGCATATTTAAAAACAATAGAATGATGCCTACATGTAAACCGGAAACAGCAAGGATGTGAACGGCTCCAGAGTTTTTGTAGTCTTCGTAGATTTCTTTGGAAATATCATTTCGCTGACCCAATAAAAGGGCGTTGATTATGGCGCGTTCATTTGGTTTAAACGGATATTTTTTAAGCTCTTGGTTAATATGTGCCCTTAAGGCATTGGCATAGCCAAACAGTGTGTGCTTTTCCTTGCTTGCAACAAATGTTTCTTGGTAAGTGCCATACATTTGCGAATAGATGTATTTGTTTTCCAAAAACGATTTGTAATTGAATTGCCCCGGATTTAAAGGGCTTTTAATGGGAAGTAAAGCTGTTTTTACAAACAGGACATCATCAACTTCAAACGCACTGGACAAGGAGTCTTTTTTCAAATTTAGCAATGCCAATCCGTTAACTGAAATACTATCGATTTTTAAGAGTTTCACAACATATCTGTCGTTGTAAGTGTTGGATTTTAAAAGGTTTGAAACTTTAAGCTTTATTAAGGAAGGGGTTTCGTTTAAATGGTTACTGTAAGCTGTATAGTGGTTTTTATGGAGTTTCTGGTCGTGTAACTTTTCAATATTAACACCTAGGGAGACCATGGTTAAAAAGGCTATGGTTCCAAACCAGATATTTCTGGTGAACAAAGGCTTGGAAAGGACATAGGCTATGCTAAGGAATACTATAAGTATGGCCGTAATTATTACAGAACCGGTTAAGGAAATATCTGTAACCTGAGCCAATAGAATTCCTAAAACCAAACAAAAGGTTAGCTTAACAATAACAAAGTCAAGTAGTTTCACATAAGTAAGATACTAAAAAACTTATAATATTCTACGTGCTTGTACGAAAGCAAAATACCAATATTTTTCAGATAATCTAGAAGTAATCACACCACTGCTTGTGGTGGAATGAATAAATTCCACATAACCAGACCTGGCTTCGGTAACCAGGCCAACATGGTTGATGTTTCGGCTGTTTTTTTGGGTTGCAAAAAACAGTAAATCGCCTTTTTGAACTTCTTTGACATCTACCCAGTTTCCGGTAGTTGCCAAAGCTCCAGTGGTTCTGGGCAGCAAGATGTTTTCGCTGCTATAGGCTGTGGTTATCAGGCCAGAACAATCCATGCCTTTTTTAGAGGATCCACCATATTTGTAGCGCACTCCATTGTATTTTTCGGCTGTTTTAATAATGTTTTCTATGCTGGCTTTTGAGGCAGGACTTACGTGGTTATTGGGTTTTTTGGCAACCGCTGTTGTTCTAGTTGTTTTTTTGCTTGAAGCTGCTGTTTTTTTGGACGACTTGCAAGCCGATAAGCTTAATAGAAGACACAATAAAAAGACTGTTTTTCGCATGTTAATTTTTAATGGCATTGTAAATTAGTTTCGCTGTTTTTTGGCTAGCTCCCTTTCCTCCAAGTTTCTTCTCAAGTTCGTAATAATCAATAAAAAACTTTGTACGCTCGTAAGGGTCTAGAATGAGGTCCAGTTCCCTTTTTAAGGATTTGGTGTTAAAGTTGTCCTGGATCAATTCCGTAACCACTTTTTTATCCATGATTAAATTCACCAAAGAAATATACTCAAGATTGATTACGCGTTTCCCAATTTGATAGGATATCCAATTGCCTTTATAACACACAACTTGAGGCACTTTAAATAAAGCTGTCTCTAGAGTGGCAGTTCCAGAAGTAACCAAAGCAGCTGTAGAGACAGAGAGTAAATCGTAGGTCTTGTTGGAAATAAAACCCACGTTGGCATTTTTAATAAAAGGCTGGTAAAAACTGTAATCCTGACTTGGAGCGCCAGCAATAACAAATTGGTAATTGGGGTATTGGTTTACCAAAGAAAGCATCACCGATAGCATTTTTTTAATTTCCTGTTTTCTGCTTCCAGGTAAAACGGCAATGATGGGTTTTTCGTTTAACTCGTAGTCAGCCCGAAAGGCATACTCGTCCACTTGATGCCTGTTTGCTATGGCGTCTATGGTTGGGTGTCCCACAAAATGAACTGGGTAGTTATGTTTTTTTTCGTAAAAATCTTTTTCAAAAGGAAGTATCACATACATTTCATCCACATCTCTTTTTATGGCTTTGATTCGGTTTTCTTTCCAGGCCCAAATTTGAGGGGAGATATAGTAATGTGTTTTAAAGCCTTTTTGTTTTGCCCATTTGGCTATTCTTAAGTTAAACCCTGGGTAGTCAATAAAAACAATTACATCTGGGTTAAAAGCTTCAATATCTTTTTTGCAAAAAGACAGGTTTTTAAATATGGTTCTCAGGTTCATGAGCACTTCGGCAAAGCCCATAAAAGCCAAATCCCTATAATGTTTTACTAAGGTATCGCTAGTGGCTTCCATTAAGTCGCCTCCCCAAAACCTAAACTGGGCATTGACATCTTCTTTAAGCAATGCTTTCATTAGGTTTGAGCCATGTAGGTCTCCAGAAGCTTCTCCAGCAATAATATAGTATTTCATCTAGATAAATTTAAAGACAAACGTTGAAACAGCAATAATAATTGTAATTAAAAGTACGCCTCTTGCCCTATAATCCTGTCTTTTTTTAATAAAGACAAAAAACGCCAGAAGGTTTAATATGGCTCCCAAACTGATGAGTTTGCCCAAAAAGCCTTCAGAAGAAGCCGCTTTTAGGACCGAAACAACATCTTCGCCATTCCCAAAGAAACTAGTGGCAAAATAAAGTCCTATCACATTGGCAATAAGCCCAACGACAACACCAATAAGCAATTCCTTTTTCATACAAGCAAGTGTTAAGTTTTATTAAAATCCCAAGTGTTTAAAGTTGTAATGGCATGATGTGCCGTTAAATCAAATTGTACAGGAACTACAGAAATATAGCCGTTTTCCAAGGCCCATTCATCTGTATCGTCACCATGGTCTAAATTTACAAATTTTCCAGTTAGCCAATAATAATCTTTGCCTTGTGGCGACTGTCTCTTATCGAATTCCTCTTCCCAATTGGCTCTGGCTTGTCTGCAAACCTTGATGCCTTTCATATCTTTTTCAGGTAAATTGGGAAAATTGACATTTAAAACCACCTGTTCTGGAATGCCGTTTTCCAAAGCATTTTTGGCTATGGTTTTTGCGTATTTTTTGGCAACTTCAAAATTGGCATTGTAGTTATAATCCAAAAGCGAAAACCCAATGGCAGGAATGCCTTCAATTCCGGCTTCCAAGGCTGCGCTCATGGTGCCTGAATAGATTACGTTTATAGACGAATTGGAGCCATGGTTTATGCCAGAAACGCATAAATCGGGTTTTCTTTTTAGTATTTCCCTTACAGCCAGTTTCACACAATCGGCTGGTGTGCCGGAACAACTGTATTCTTCCTGGTTTCCTTCATCTATATAAACACGTTCCAAGTGCAACATGGAATTAATGGTAATGGCATGTCCCATACCACTTTGTGGGCTGTCTGGAGCTACCACTACCACATCTCCAAGTTCTTTCATGACTTCTATTAGAGCTCGAATTCCTGGAGCTGTTATTCCGTCATCATTGGTCACTAAAATTAGAGGTTTTTCTGTCATTCCAACTATAAATTAACAGTGCTAAAATACATAAATTCCTACGGAAGACATGAATTTTTCTGGTTTAACAAAAAATTAGTACCAATTGTCTTTATTGGCATAGTTTTTTCTTTAAATTAGTAAAATAAAAAGACACTTTTGGGAAGGTTTAATCGATTAGGTTTTAAATTGCCCACAAATTTCAATCCTAAAAAGTGATTATTAAATTAATATGATAAGATTTATGAAAAGGAATTATAAGATTTTGGTGTTAGTGCTTTTATTGGCATTTGCTTCTTGTAGTTTTACTACAAAAACGTTTGAAGATCCAGATAAAGATAAATTACTGATACAGGTCATTACTTATGTCTTACAACGAGGACACTTTGATCCAAAAGAGATAAACGATGATTTTTCTGCAGAGGTATTTGCAGATTATTTGGACCAACTGGATCCTTTAAAAAGGTATTTCTATAAATCGGATATTGAAGAATTTGAAGCCTTTAAATTCCAATTGGACGATCAGTTAAAAGAATACGACATTTCGTTTTTCAATTTAACCCACGACCGTTTGGTGCAACGTATCGAGGAGTCTAAAGCCATTTACAAGGAAGTTTTGGACACGCCATTTGATTATTCCATAGACGAAGAATTTAATTCCGATTACGAAAATATTGGTTATGTAAAGAACAAAAAGCAAATGAAAGAGCGTTGGAGACAACAGCTTAAATTTTCTAATCTGGTAAATTACGACGATTTAATGTCTGCACAAGAAACCAGCGAAGAAAAGAAAACACTCACAGAAATTGAAGCTGAAGCTCGGGCAGAAACCCTAAAATCCATCGATTTATACTATAACGATTATATAGACGACCTGGACAGACAGGACTGGTTTTCTATGTATATCAATGCCATTGTAGAGGAATTTGATCCTCATACAAACTATTTTGCCCCCGAAGATAAGGAGAATTTCAATCAGCAAATGTCCGGAAAACTGGAAGGGATTGGAGCCCGATTGTCCAAGCGTATGGATAACACCAAAATTGTTGAGCTTATTTCCGGAGGTCCAGCATGGAGAGGGAACGAGCTGGAGGTAGGCGATATTATCATGAAGGTTCGTCAAGAAGATGAAGAAGAGCCGGTAAACATTGTGGGTATGCGTCTAGACGATGCCATTAAACTTATAAAAGGGCCCAAAGGCACCACTGTTATCCTAACCGTAAAAAAGGTTGATGGTACCATTGAAGATATCAGTATCACCAGAGATGTGGTTGAAATTGAGGAAACCTATGCCAAGTCTTCCATAGTAGAAAAAAACAACAGACGTTTTGGGGTTATCAATCTCCCAAAATTTTATGTGGATTTTGAAGATTACAAAAGCAGAAATGCTGCTTCAGATATTAAGCAGGAAATAGAGCGCTTAAAAGCTGAAGGCATGGAAGGTCTTGTTTTGGATTTAAGGAATAATGGAGGAGGGTCGCTTCCTGTGGTAGTGGATATTGCAGGTATGTTTATTAAAGAAGGACCCATAGTACAAGTTAGGGCAACTGGAGAGCCAAAAGAAGTGTTAAAAGACAAGGATAAATCCATTGTTTGGGATGGTCCTTTGGTAATTATGGTGAATGAGTTGTCTGCTTCAGCATCTGAGATTTTAGCAGCAGCCATGCAAGATTACAAACGTGCCATTGTGATAGGTAGCAAGCAAACCTATGGTAAAGGAACCGTTCAAAACTTTTTGGATTTAAACAACATGGTTAGAAATAATAAAAATGGCGATTTAGGTGCTTTAAAATTAACCACCCAAAAATTCTACAGAATCAATGGAGGTTCAACCCAACTTGAAGGGGTTAAAAGTGATGTGGTTGTTTTAGATAGATATAGTTTTATAGATGTAGGTGAAAAAGACCAAAAAAACCCATTACCTTGGGATAAAATCGATTCTGTGGATTATACCTTTTGGGATGGATATTTTGACTACAATGAAACCATAGAGAACAGTACCCAGCGTATGAATGCGAATGAGCAACTAAAGCTAATAGGTGAAAATGCCAAGTGGATCAAAACCAGAATGGACGAAAACATTCATTCCTTAAACTATAAAAAATATAAGGCGCAATTAGAGTTAAATGAAGAAGAAGCCAAGCGTTTTGATAAAATTTCCGAATATCAAAGTAATCTAACCTTTGAATCCCTGCCTTATGAAAAAGAACTGTTTAAAACCGATACCATCCTTAAAGAAAAAAGAGACCGTTGGCATAAAAGTTTAAGTCAGGATGTGTATGTGGAAGAAGCTATTAACGTATTGGAAGACTTAAAAATGTCTTATGCTATCAAAAAGGTAGCCAATGTTAAAGATTAATAATCAATGAGTG
This sequence comes from uncultured Xanthomarina sp., assembly GCF_963971605.1. NCBI lineage: Bacteria > Pseudomonadati > Bacteroidota > Flavobacteriia > Flavobacteriales > Flavobacteriaceae > Xanthomarina > uncultured Xanthomarina sp. The sequence goes on along the minus strand of NZ_CAXATZ010000013.1, from coordinate 12,460 downwards.
AAATTACAGGCTCATTAAGTACTTTAGCGCTCCAAAAATTCAAACAGGATTTTTGGGGCGTTTTTAGCTTTTGGTTTATTGTTTTGGTAGGTTTTGTTTCTGTGTTTGCCTATGTTTTAGCTCCAGACAATTCGCAGCATGCCAACCAGATGCATTTGTCCATACATTCCAAAAAACCTGGCTTTAAGGTACAGATGCTCAGCATCCCTTCCAGTATCGCTCAAGACCAATCTGTTATTGATAGGCTGTTTTTTGGTAAAAAAAATCCAGCCTCCGAAATTCCAATATCGGCATATCGAATAACAGGCAACAAATTGTTATATACAGAATATGCTTCCGATGGTCTTGAAGGAGCCGAAAAAGAATTGGATTTAAGCAATCACCCAAACTTTAACGAAGCCACATTTATTAAAGAGCAAACTTTTATTTTTGGTACAGACAAATATGGACGCGATTTGTTAAGTCGTATTCTTGTTGGGGCAAGAATTTCTTTCTTTATAGGTTTTGTAGCAGTCTTTATTTCATTGGTTATTGGTATTTTTATGGGAAGTGTGGCAGGCTATTTTGGTGGGAAAATAGATGCTTTCATCATGTGGATTATTAATGTAACCTGGTCCATACCAACCTTACTTTTGGTTATTGCCATTACCTTAGCTTTAGGCAAAGGCTTTTGGCAAGTGTTTATTGCCGTAGGTTTAACCATGTGGGTTGAAGTAGCCCGAGTGGTACGTGGGCAAATTATAAGTGTAAAAGAAATGCAGTACGTAACTGCCGCCAGAGCTTTGGGATTTAACGATTTTAGGATAATAACCAAACATATTTTGCCAAACATCATGGCTCCTGTGATTGTTATTTCAGCAGCAAATTTTGCGGCTGCCATTTTAATTGAAAGTGGCTTGAGTTTTTTGGGCATTGGCGCACAACCACCCATGGCTAGTTGGGGAGCCATGATTAAAGACCATTACAATTATATTATTTTAGGAAAGCCCTATTTGGCGTTAATTCCAGGTTTTTGCATCATGAGTTTGGTTATGGCTTTCATGCTTATAGGCAATGCTTTAAGAGATGCTTTAGATGTAAAAAGCGCCTAAGTTTTTTTGCTAAAGCTATGATAAAGTTTCCCGTTTTGCAGCAGCAAATCGGTTTAGTCTAATCGCATGTTTTTATTAAGTGAGTGTATGTATTCCAAAACGGCTTCTTTGCCAATGTCCTTTGAGGATGAAGTAATAAAATAGTCAGGCATTTCTTCCCAAGCTTCCAGCATGATGGCTATATAATCGGCTACGTGCTTTTCAATGGCTTTGGGTTTAAGCTTATCGGCTTTGGTAAAAATAATGGAAAAAGGAATGCCATTTTCTCCCAGCCACTGCATAAATTCCAAATCTATGGGTTGGGGTTTGTGCCTAATATCCACCAATACAAAGGCAGAAACCAACTGCTCTCTCAAGCTAAAATATTGGGTTATGAATTTTTGGAACGTTTTTTTTGCGCTTTTGGAAACCTTGGCATAACCATAACCAGGCAGGTCTACCAAATACCAATTTTTATTGATAATAAAATGATTGATAAGCTGTGTTTTTCCTGGTCTTCCAGAAGTTTTTGCCAAACTTTTCCTATTGGTTAGCATGTTTATAAGAGACGATTTTCCCACGTTGCTTCTGCCAATAAATGCATATTCCGGAATGGTGTTTTTTGGGCATTTAGAAACATCGGAATTGCTCATTACAAATTCAGCCGATTTTATTTCCATAGATCATTTCCCTAAAAAGGAATGTGTTTTTAAAGGGTTTAAAACCCTTTTTTGGTTAACCAGTTATTTAAAATCTCATTAAACTCATCTGGATGTTCCATCATGGCAGCATGGCCACATTTGTCTATCCAAAACAGTTCGGAGTCTGGTAAGAGTTCATTAAATTCTTCAGCAACTTCAGGAGGTGTCACTGTGTCGTTTTTCCCCCAAATAATACAAGTTGGAGTGGTCATGTTGGGCAAATCTTTTGCCATGTTGTGTCTAATGGCACTCTTGGCAATGGCCAATGTTTTAATAAGTTTGTTTCTGTCGTTTACAGTTTCATAAACTTCATCAACTATTTCTTTGGTGGCAATTTCAGGATCGTAAAATACGTCTTGTGCCTTTTTCTTTATCACCTCGTAATCACTACGTTTGGTATAACCTCCACCCATGGCACTTTCATATAGTCCAGAACTGCCAGTAATAACCAAGGCTTTTACTTTTTTAGGATATAATTTTGTATGATATAAACCTATGTGTCCACCTAAAGAGTTTCCTAACAAAATGACTTCGTCAAATCCTTTAAACTCAATAAAATCGTGTAAATATTTAGCAAAACTCTTAACGTTGGTTTTTAATAAGGACATCGTATAGATTGGTAATTCAGGAATTACAACTTTATAACCCTTGGTGCTAAAGTATTTTGTAACCGACTCGAAATTACTCAATCCACCCATTAATCCGTGGAGCACAATTATGGGTGTTCCTTCGCCAACTTCAATATATCTGTAATCTTTTTCTTTTTTTAGTCGATGCGCCATTAATTCGTTAATCTTAACATTGAAACAAATATAGTTAAATCATTCATATTATTTTCATAATAATTACATCTCCTTAGTGCGCCTTGTTAAAGAGATATTAACAAGATGTCTTTAAAAATACATCCATTTTGTAACCTTCTGAAAAAGAGCTTTTAACATTTATGAAGCTTCTGAAATAACGAAATAAACATGCTGTTAATCGAAAATTTATCAACAAAGTGGTAAAATGTGGTAAAATGTGGTATATTTTTCGATATATTTGAAACTTAAACACAAAATCGAGAACGAACCCCTTTGAACTCATTAATAGGAACATACGAATGTAAAGTAGATGCAAAAGGCAGACTGATGCTTCCTGCTGCGCTTAAAAAGCAGTTGTCTCCTGTATTGCAAAATGGGTTTGTTTTAAAGCGAGCAGTTTTTCAACCTTGTTTGGAATTGTATCCCATGGAAGAGTGGGAGGCTTTGATGCAGCGAATTAATAAGCTTAACCGGTTCAAGAAAAAGAACAACGATTTTATTAGGCGTTTTACGGCTGGTGTTAAAGTCGTGGAAATTGATGCTACGGGGCGTTTGTTGATACCAAAGGATTTGGTTGTTTTTGCTGATATCTCCAAAGAGATTGTGCTTTCGGCTGCTGTGAACATTGTGGAAATTTGGGATAAAGATAAGTATGAACAGGCCATAGACGATGCTACTGTAGATTTTGCAGATCTGGCTGAGGAAGTTATGGGACAAGATGATGAAGCGCATGGACTATCATAATCCAGTATTATTGAAAGAAACCGTAGATGGTTTAAATATCCGGGAAGATGGTGTTTATGTGGATGTGACTTTTGGAGGAGGAGGACACAGTAAGGAGATCTTGAAACGATTAGGAACTAAAGGGAAATTATTTGCTTTTGATCAGGATGCTGATGCGCTTGAAAATACAATTCACGATGACAGGTTTACCTTGATCCATGAAAATTTCAGGTACATCAAACGGTTTTTAAGGTTTTATGGTGTGAAAGAAGTGGATGGTATTTTGGCAGATTTTGGTGTTTCATCCCATCAATTTGATGTGGCAGAAAGAGGGTTTTCTACCAGATTTGAAGCCGATTTGGATATGCGCATGAATCAAAGCAGCAGTCTTTCGGCTTATCATGTAGTCAATGAATATGATGAAGAACAGCTTAAAAACGTGTTGTTGCAATATGGTGAATTGAGAGCAGCGCCAGCCATGGCAAGTTTAATTGTGGCCAGTAGAGCTGTTGAACCTATTAAAACAAGTGAACAATTAAAAAGGGTGTTAAAGAAATTTTTGCCACCTAAACACGAAAATAAAGTGTTGGCTCAAATATATCAAGCCATTCGGATAGAGGTCAACCAAGAAATTGAAGCTTTGAAAGAGCTTTTGTTGCAAACACCGGATTTGCTGAAACCAGGAGGTAGGTTGAGCGTCATTTCCTATCACTCTTTGGAAGATAGATTGGTAAAACGCTTTATAAGAAATGGCTTGTTTGAAGGAGAGCCAGAAAGAGATGTATTTGGGCATTTTGAAGTGCCTTTAAAAAAAGTTGGAGGATTAATAGTTCCAAGTAAAGAAGAAATTAAAATAAACAATAGAGCTAGAAGTGCAAAACTAAGAGTGGCTGAAAAGTTATAGATGAGAAAAAGTGTGTCAAATATTTTAAAAGGAACCTTTTTGGTTAATGACGATGCGTTTAAAAACTGGAGAATGATCCTTTTTATTTCGTCACTAGCATTCGTTATGATAGCCAGCTCACATAGTGCAGATAAAAAAGTCCATAAAATAGCCAGATTGAATAATGAAGCAAAAGAATTGCGATCGGCATTTGTGGATGGCAGAAAAAAACTCATGGAACTCAAAAAAGAGTCGGTTGTAGAATTAAAGATGAAAGAAAAAGGCTTGTCCATTTCAGAGATTCCACCAACCAAAATTAAAGTTAAATCCCAAAATTAGTTCGACTTGGCAGTAAAAGAGAAGAACATATTAAACCGATTGTATTTTATAGCAGGATGTATGTTCATCTTCGCTCTGGCAGTTGTGTTTAAACTTTTGAGCATTCAATTTATTCAAGGGGACAAATACCGGGAGTTGGCAGAAGAACGCACCATTAAAAACGTGGTGATTCCTGCCAATAGAGGCAATGTGTATTCGGTTAATGGGAATTTACTGGCTACTTCTGTCCCTAAATACGATATTAGGATAGATGCTGTGACTTCAAAAGCAAAAGTATTTGAAGAAAATTTAAAACCATTGGCGGACTCCTTGTCCAAATTTTCAGGAAAGCCATCATCCTATTACCAAAAAGAAATTAGGAAAGCTAGAGCAAACAGAAACAGATACTACTTATTGGCGAGGGATATTGGATATTCCGATTACATACGAATAAGAAATTTCCCATTATTGAATTTGGGAGCTTATAAAGGAGGTTTGATTGTTGAGCAAACAACCAAAAGAGAGCATCCTATGGGTGGCGTTGCCGAAAGGACCATAGGTTACGAGCGTTTTGATGAAAATGGCAATGTAACCAGGCCAGGTATTGATGGTGCTTATGGTGTAAAGTATTTACGTGGAACCGATGGTTTAAGGTTGAAACAAAAAATTGGCAATGGACAATGGAAACCTATTGCGGATTATAATCAAGTAGAACCAAAAGATGGGTATGACTTGTATACAACCATTAGTGTTAACATTCAGGATATTGCGCATAATGCGCTATTGCAGCAATTGGAGCACTACGAAGCAGAACATGGTTGTGTGGTTGTTATGGAAGTGGCAACAGGTGAAATACGTGCTATTTCAAATTTGGGAAGAACCAAAAACGGTTCGTATTACGAGAAATTAAATTATGCAGTGGGTGAATCGCATGAGCCAGGCTCCACATTTAAGGTCATGGCTTTAATGGCAGCTATGGAAGATAAGCTTGTGGACACATCTACAGTTGTAGATACCAAACAAGGTGTGAAAACTTTTTACGGAAGGAAAATTAGAGATTCCAAACATGGAGGTTATGGAAAAATTTCTGCAGCAAGAGCTTTGGAAGTGTCATCAAATATAGGATTGGCAACCATTATAGATGAAGCCTATTCCAAAAACCCTGAAAAATTTCTCAACCGTTTAAAAAGTTGGAATTTAGATAAGCCTCTAGGCTTGCCAATTTTAGGAGAAGGAAAGCCTGTGATTTACGAACCTGGACATTCAAAATGGAGCAAAAATGCTTTGCCTTCCATGTCTTATGGATACAATTTAAAGTTAACACCTTTGCAAACACTCACATTTTATAATGCCATTGCCAATAATGGTGTGATGGTAAAACCAACCTTTATTAAAGAGGTTAGGGAGCTGAACAAACAAATAGAGACCTTTGATAAAACAGTTATCAACAATAAAATTTGTTCCGATAAAACCATAAAGGAAATGCAGGAGATGCTCAAGAACGTTGTGGTTCGTGGTACAGGAAAATCTTTATACACGCCATACTTTTCTATGGCGGGTAAAACTGGAACGGCTCAAACAGAGTATTGGATGGACGATTGGGATGACAATAAAAGATATGTGTCTTCTTTTGCTGGGTATTTTCCAGCTGAAAACCCAAAATATTCCTGTATAGTGATTATACATAAACCTAGTATAGAAAAAGGCTATTATGGAGCAGATGTATCTGGGCCGGTTTTTAAACGTATTGCTCAAAAAATATTTACAGATACTCCTATTATTGATGAAGTTGAAACATTGGAAGTTAAGCATGTTGCTGTAGAAAAGGAGTTTGATAGTTATTACAAAACGGCACAAACCTATAAAACCATTATGCCGAATGTGGTTGGTTTGCCATTAATGGATGCTTTGGCTCTATTAGAGAATATGGGGCTTAAAGTTAAATTTCAAGGTGTTGGCATCGTAAAATCCCAATCTTTGGCTAAAGGATTGAAAATCAAGAAAAACCAAACAGTAGTAATAGAAGCCTCATGATGATTTTAAAAGACATATTGTATAAAGTTACCCTCAACGCTGTTGTAGGGAGTACAAACCTGTCTGTTAAACACATGGATTTTGATTCCAGAAACATTTCAGAACACGATGTGTTTGTTGCAATTAAAGGCACTGTTTCCAATGGTCATGAGTTTATAGATATTGCTATAGAGCAAGGAGCCATTGCCATTGTTTGTGAAACCTTGCCAGAGAATATCAAGCAAGGGATTACGTATGTTCAGGTGGAAAGCTCATCAAAAGCTTTAGCCATTATGGCCTCAAATTTTTATCAAAATCCTTCTGAAAACTTAAAGCTTGTTGGTGTAACAGGAACCAATGGTAAAACAACTATAGCTTCATTGTTATATCAGCTGTTTAAAAAGGCCGGTTTTAAAGTGGGTTTACTCTCAACTGTAAGAATTATGGTTGATAACAAAGCATACAAAGCAACCCATACCACACCAGATTCCTTGACCATAAATAAATATTTAAAAGAGATGAATGATAAGGGTGTGGCTTATTGTTTTATGGAAGTGAGTTCTCATGGTATTCACCAACACAGAACCGAAGGCTTACATTTTCAAGGAGGTATTTTCACCAATTTGTCTCATGATCACTTGGATTATCACGATACGTTTGCTGAGTATAGAGATGTTAAAAAAACTTTTTTTGACCAATTGCCGGCAACAGCTTTTGCTTTGGTAAACATGGATGACAAGAATGGCTTGATCATGCTTCAAAATACCAAAGCAAAGAAATATACTTATGCCTTAAAAGGCTATGCCGATTACAGGGCTCAAATTTTAGAGAACCAATTAAATGGTTTGTTGCTAAAAATAAATGAGAGTGAAGTTTGGACCAGACTTATTGGAAATTTCAATGCCTATAATGTGTTGGCCATTTATGCTACTGCCGAATTATTAGGTTTGGAGAAAGTGGAAACTCTAAGAATGATCAGTGAATTGGAGAGTGTGGCTGGGAGGTTTCAATATCTAATTTCAGATAACAAAATAACGGCCATAGTAGATTATGCCCACACACCAGATGCCTTAAAAAATGTTTTGGAAACCATAAACAGTATCCGAACCAAAAACGAAGAATTGATTACCGTTTTTGGGTGTGGAGGCAACAGGGACAAAACCAAACGTCCTAAAATGGGACATATTGCTTCGGCATTGAGCAGCAAAGTGATTATAACCAGCGATAATCCAAGAAACGAAGCCCCCGAAAGCATCATGGAAGATATTGAAAAAGGGATAGAACCACAAAATTTCAAGAAAGTCCTGTCCATAGCCGATAGGAAACAGGCCATTAAAACAGCCTGTCAGATGGCAAATCCCAACGACATTATCTTAATTGCAGGAAAGGGTCATGAAACCTATCAGGAAATTAAAGGGGAAAGATTTGATTTTGACGATTTTAAAATAGTAAAGGAATTTTTAAAACAACTGGAAAAATAACCAAGGGTTACCTAGAGCGCCTGTAGTCGAGCAGGTTGGCAAAAGGGCTTAAAAAATGAAATAAATATATGCTGTATTACCTATTCGAATATTTAGAAACACAGTTTCAGATTCCTGGAGCATCTCTCTTTGGTTTTATAACTTTTAGAGCTGCTTTTGCTGTTATTCTATCATTGCTTATTTCTACCATATTCGGAAAGCGTATTATTAAGTATTTACAAAAGCAACAGGTAGGGGAAACCATAAGGGATCTTGGGTTGGAAGGACAGGTAGAGAAAGCTGGAACACCAACCATGGGAGGTGTTATTATTATCCTTGCAACGCTTATTCCGGTTTTGTTGTTGGCTAAATTGGAGAATATTTATGTGATTCTTTTAATAGTTACTACGCTCTGGATGGGAACCATTGGGTTTATAGATGATTATATCAAGAAATTTAAAAAAGATAAAGAAGGGTTAAAAGGAAGGTTTAAGGTTTTGGGACAGGTAGGACTTGGTGTTATTGTAGGGGCAACACTCTATTTTCACCCAGAAGTTACTATAAAAGAAAAACTGCCTATAGCGCAGCAACAGGAAATTCTGGCTGAAAACGCAAAGGTGGAGTCGTCCAAGTTGTTTCAAAATGAAGAGCGATCAACCAAAACAACCATTCCCTTTGTAAAGTCCAATGAGTTTGATTACGCCGAAATAATTTCTTGGGTAAATCCAGCGTGGGCCAAATATGCTTGGATTATTTTTATTCCCATTGTTATTTTCATTATCACAGCCGTTTCCAATGGTGCCAATTTAACTGATGGTATCGATGGTTTGGCAGCAGGCACTTCGGCTATTATAGTTTTAACCTTGGGTATTTTTGCTTGGGTTTCGGGAAATATTATTTTTTCAGATTACCTAAATATCATGTACATCCCAAGAGTAGAGGAAATCACCATTTATATAGCGGCTTTTGTAGGTGCATTGGTTGGATTTTTATGGTACAATGCTTATCCAGCCCAAGTATTTATGGGAGATACAGGAAGCTTAACCATAGGAGGGATCATTGCTGTTATTGCCATAGCTGTTAGGAAAGAATGGCTTATTCCAGTGTTATGTGGCATTTTCTTGGCAGAGAATTTATCTGTGGTTTTGCAGGTAAGCTGGTTTAAATACACAAAGAAAAAATATGGTGAAGGAAGACGCATTTTTAAAATGTCACCTTTACACCATCATTATCAAAAATCAGGATATCACGAAAGTAAAATAGTTACCAGGTTTTGGATTGTTGGAATCTTGTTGGCAATTATTTCAATTGTGACTTTAAAAATCAGATAAATTTTGTCTTGCTTAAACAGTTGAAGCATTTCAAAAAAAACATAGAATGGCAAAACAAAGATTAGTCATATTGGGAGGAGGGGAAAGTGGCGTGGGAACAGCCCTTTTAGGAAAGGCAAAAGGCTTTGAAGTTTTTGTTTCAGATAAGAATAAAATTAAAGAAAAGTATAAAGACGTTCTTATACATCATGAGATTGAATGGGAAGAAGAAACCCATACGGAATCCAAAATTCTAAATGCCAATTTGGTTATGAAAAGCCCTGGGATTCCAGAAAGAGTGCCTTTGGTAAAACAGCTTCGGGAACAAGGGGTTCCAATTGTTTCAGAAATAGAATTTGCTGCCAAATTCACCCAGGCGACCCTAGTAGGTATTACAGGAAGCAATGGAAAAACAACCACAGCATCGTTAACACACCATATTCTTAAACAAGAATTGGAGGTAGGCTTGGCCGGAAATATAGGAGATAGTTTTGCCAAGCAAATACTGGAAAAAAATTACCCAAACTATGTGTTGGAGATCAGTAGTTTTCAGTTGGACGATATTGTAGGGTTTAAGCCTCATATAGCAATAATTACAAATATTACCCCAGACCATTTGGACAGATATAATTATGAGTTTGAAAATTATATCACTTCAAAGTTTAGAATTGCCGAAAACCAAACAAAAGCAGATTATCTCATTTTTGATGCAGATGACCCAGTAATTGTGGATTGGTTGGAGAAGCATCCCGTTCAATCCACATTATTGCCATTTTCATTAGTAAAAAAAAATAAAAATGGCGCGTATTTAGAAAACGATAAAATTATAATAACAATAGATAACAACTCAATAGACATGTCAACAAAGGACCTAGCATTAGAAGGGAAGCACAACATTAAAAATGCCATGGCTGCTTCAACAGTAGCTCATTTATTACGAATTAGAAAACAAACCATTAGAGAGAGTTTGGAGAATTTTCATGGCGTGGAGCACAGATTGGAAAATGTGTTGAAAATTAACAAGGTTCAGTATATAAACGACTCAAAAGCAACCAATGTCAATGCCACGTATTATGCTTTGGAAAGTATGGATGCCCCAACTGTATGGATAGTTGGAGGACAGGACAAAGGCAACAACTATCAAGAACTCTTTCCGTTTGTAAATGAAAAAGTAAAGGCTATTATTTGTCTTGGTGTAGACAACCAAAAGCTGATGGAAAACTTTAGCTCTATGGTTGATGTTATAATTGAAACCCAGTCTATGAGCGAGGCTGTAAAAATAGCCTATAAGTTGGCCGAATCAGGTGATAATGTTCTGCTGTCTCCAGCTTGTGCCAGTTTTGATTTGTTTGAAAACTATGAAGATAGAGGAAGACAGTTTAAAGAAGCTGTAAGGAATTTATAAACCCAAATACCAATTGTTGACAAAGAGGTGGCTTAAGGTCTGGAATCGATAACATGAAAACAGTATTTAAAAACATAAAAGGAGACCGATTGATATGGGCGATTGCTGCTTTGTTGGCAATTTTCTCATTTCTTCCTGTGTATAGTGCTGCAAGTAATTTAGCTTATGTAGGAGACAGTGGAAATACATTTGCTTTCTTTTTAAAGCATTTAATGCACCTGTTTTTAGGGTTTACCATTATGTATGGCGTCCATAAAATACCTTACAGATATTTTAGGGGCTTATCCATTGTGTTGATTCCTGTTGTTTTGGTTCTATTGGTTATTACCATGTTGCAAGGTACAACCATAGAAGGAGCCAATGCCAGTAGGTGGATTCAAATCCCGTTGGTTAATATGTCTTTCCAAACATCCACTTTTGCTTTTGTGGTTTTAATGGTGTTTGTGGCTAGGTACATGTCTAAAATAAAAGATACAGAGATCACTTTTAAAGAATCCATTTTACCACTTTGGGTTCCCGTTTTCTTGGTATTGATACTTATTTTACCTGCAAATTTTTCCACAGCAGCCATTATGTTTGTTATGGTGTTGATGTTGGTGTTTTTAGGAGGTTATCCTGTAAAGTATTTAGCTGTTATAGTTGGTACAGGTATTTTGGCATTAACGTTTTTTGTGCTTATTGCAAAGGCATTTCCAGATGCTATGCCAAATAGGGTTGATACATGGATGAGTAGAATTGAAAGTTTTTCTGACGATGGTGATACCGAAGCGGATTACCAAATAGAAAAAGCGAAAATAGCCATAGCTACTGGAGGGATCCAAGGGGTTGGTCCTGGAAAAAGTATTCAGAAGAATTTTCTGCCACAATCCTCCTCCGATTTTATTTATGCCATTATTGTTGAAGAATACGGCCTGTTAGGAGGGCTTACCTTAATGGTATTCTATTTATGGTTGTTGTTTAGAATAGTGATAGTGTCGCAAAAGGCAGATACCATTTTTGGAAAATTATTGGTGCTTGGTGTGGGTTTGCCCATTGTATTTCAAGCCTTGATAAATATGGCAGTTGCAGTGGAGTTGTTTCCGGTTACAGGACAGACCTTGCCATTAATAAGCAGTGGTGGAACCTCGATTTGGATGACTTGTTTGGCATTGGGGATTATATTGAGTGTGAGTGCCAAACGGGAGGAAATAAAAGAACAAGAAGATAAGGAAGACAATCCGTTGGAAATTCTTTCGGAAGCCATATAAGTAATAAATTTTAAAGTCAAGAAAATTAGTGTCAACTAAAGAAACATATAGAATCATATTGTCGGGAGGAGGTACAGGAGGCCACATTTATCCTGCCATTGCCATTGCCAATGAATTGAAGCAACGTTTTCCTGAGGCTCAATTTTTGTTTGTAGGAGCTAAAGACAGAATGGAAATGGACAAAGTGCCTCAAGCAGGTTATGATATTGAGGGGCTTTGGATTTCTGGAATTCAAAGGGAATTCACCTTAAAGAACTTAAGTTTCCCTTTTAAATTAATAAGTAGTTTGATTAAAGCGCGAAAAATCATTAACAAATTTAAACCAGATGTGGTTATAGGAACAGGTGGTTTTGCCAGTGGGCCTTTATTGCAAGTGGCCACTTCCAAAGGGATTCCAAGTTTAATTCAAGAGCAAAATTCCTATCCAGGAATCACTAATAAATTATTGTCCAAAAAAGCCAATAAGATTTGTGTGGCTTATGATGGTTTGGATCGCTTTTTCCCTAAGGAGAAAATCATTAAAACTG
>NZ_CAXATZ010000012.1:0-65275 GCF_963971605.1 uncultured Xanthomarina sp. | reverse complement strand
CTTTCTTGCTTAAATTAAAAAACCCCTACTAATTAAAGTAAGGGCTTCAAATTTACGTTGGCCTACTAGGGCTCGAACCTAGACTCTTCTGGACCAAAACCAGACGTGTTGCCAGTTACACCATAGGCCATTGTGTAATTGAGGTTGCAAATTTAAAACAAAGTTTTGTTTGCGCAAGTATTTTTTAAAGAAAATATTTTCAAAATACTTAACGTTTCCTTAAAAACATTTCTGATAACATAATTATTGTTAAATTCGCCTCTTTAACAAACATAGAATCTATGACACACTTCAGCTTTAAAAAATGGAATACACTTTTGGGATGGTTCTCCTTTTTAATTGCATTTACAACCTATAGCTTAACTGTAGAGCCAACAGTAAGTTTTTGGGATGCTGGGGAATACATACTAACCTCCTCTAAATTACAAGTTGGACATCCTCCTGGAGCTCCTTTATTCCAAATGTTTGGCGCGTTCTTTTCTATGTTTGCCTTGGAACCTAGCCAAATAGGATTGGTTATGAATTTAATGAGTGCTGTTGCCAGTGCTTTTACTATTTTGTTTATGTTTTGGAGCATCTCCTTGCTTCTTAAAAAAATAATAACATTAAATGGTGAGTTTACCACATCAAAACAAGTTGCTGTACTTGGAAGCGCCTTAGTTGGAAGTTTGGCTTTTACGTTTACAGATTCATTTTGGTTCAATGCCGTTGAAACCGAAGTATATGCCATGGCAACCCTAATCATGTCTGTATTGTTTTATTTGGGACTGCGTTGGGAACAAGATATGGACAAGCCGCGTGGAAACAAATGGCTGATTCTTATTGCCTTTATCATAGGACTTTCGTTTGGTGTGCATTTTATGGGACTTTTAACCATTCCTGCTATTGGATTGATTTACTATTTTAAAAACTACAAAACAGTTACAGTTAAAAACTTCATTGTTGCAAATGTGGTTTCAGTTGCCATTTTACTTTTTATATTTAAATTGTTATTACCAAATGCCTTAAAGATTTTTAGTGCCTTTGAAATTTTCTTTGTCAACTCAATAGGAATGCCTTTTAATTCTGGAACCATTATAGCTGGTCTTGTTTTGATTGCTGCTTTTTATTTTGGCATAAAATATACCAGGGACAAGAATTACACTCATTTAAACACAGCTATTTTATGTTTGATGTTTATTTTTATCGGGTTTTCTTCCTGGTTAATGCTTCCTATTCGTGCCAATGCCAATGTGGTTATTAACGAAAACGACCCAAGTGATGCCAGGGAACTTTTGGCTTATTACAATTTGGAACAGTATCCCGAAACACATTTGTTTTACGGCCCTTTGTTTACCGATCAATATTCTGGATTGGATGAAAACGAACCTTATGTGGACGATAAGCCCAATTACGAAAAAGACTATGAGACTGGGAAATATGTCATTATAAACGATTGGAAAAACGCCAAACAAAACTATAATCACGAACATGCCTCCATCTTACCTCGTATGTGGAGCCAAGAAAACGCTACGAATTACATGTTGTTTTCTGGATATTTGGATTTCAAAATAAAACCTGAATACCAAATGCAAAACGAACTGAGAGCTGCTGTAACCGAGTTTAAAAACAATGTGGCTCAAGGATTGGTTGATTATGAGGATTACCATGATTTTTTAAAACAATTTGGACAATATATCAATGTTGAAAAACCATCTTTAGGAAGCAATATTGCTTACATGCTGGAATATCAGTTAGGGTATATGTATTGGAGGTATTTTTTATGGAATTTTGTTGGAAGACAAGACGACATACAAGGGAGATACGATAACCATGGAAATTGGTTAAGTGGCATAAAGTTTATAGACGAGTGGCATTTGGGCTTATCTCAGGACAATTTACCAAGCGATGTTAAAAACAACAAAGCCAGAAACACGTATTATTTTTTACCTCTTATCTTAGGGCTTATTGGCTTATTCTTTTTGTACCAAAAAGACAAAAAACTATTTTGGACCATGTTGGTGTTTTTCCTATTTACAGGTTTGGCCATCCAATTTTATACCAATGTAAGACCTTTTGAGCCAAGGGAAAGGGATTACTCTGTTGTAGGTTCTTTTTATGTGTTTGCCATGTGGATAGGTTTTGGTGTATATGCTTTATATGACATACTAAACAAATATGCCTCTTCCAAATTTCTAGCTCCTGCCATTACCCTAGCCTGTTTGGCTTTGGTACCTGGAATTTTGGCGGCAAACAATTGGGACGACCATGACAGGTCCGGAAAATATACAGCCAGAGCCATGGCAAAAATGTATTTGGACTCATGTGCCGAAAACGGCATCTTATTTACCATTGGAGATAACGACACCTTTGCGCTTTGGTATGCCCAGGAAATAGAAGGCTACAGAACCGATGTTCGTGTGGTTAACACTAGTTTGTTCCAAACAGATTGGTACATAGACCAAATGAAACGCAAAGCTTATGAAAGCGACCCAATCCCTACTAAGTTAAGACATGATCAATATAGATATGGCACCAGGGATTATATCATGAAAAGAGAGATTTCTAAAGACACCATGTTGATTCAGGATTTTATGGATTTTATTACTAGCGATAATCCTAGGACCAAATTCAAGTATATTTTAGAACAACAAGGCGAAGACACAAGCTTTTACCCATCGCAATTGGTAAACTCCAACTATTTTCCTGTAGAGAACATTAGAGTTCCTGTTAACAAGGAAAATGCGTTAGCATCTGGCATTGTAAAAGAGAAGGATGCCGATGAGATGGTGGATTTTTTGGATGTTAAAATTACTGACAATGCTATTTATAAAAACAGGCTTCTAATGTTGGATATTGTGGCCAATAACGATTGGAAACGTCCTATTTACTTTACAGGTGGTGCGTTTAGCAATGAAGATTATATCTGGATGAAAGATTATTTGCAGCTAGATGGCATGTGCTACAAATTGGTGCCTATTAAAACACCAGTAGATAGAGCTAACCCATTTGACATGGGACGTGTGGATGCCGATTTAATGTACGAAAAAGTAGTGAATTGGGATTGGGGGAATAGTGGCAGCCCAGACATCTATCATGATACAGAAACCCGTAAAAACTCCATAACCTATAGAGGGAATTTAGCACGTTTAGCAGAGCAACTAATCAATGATGAAAAATTAACAAAAGCTGAGGAAATTGCAGATATTGCCATGGAAAACATGCCAGTGGAACTCTTTGGATATTACACCCTATTGGAGCCTTATATTGGTATTTATTACGAAGTTGGATCTGAAGAGAAAGCACAACAGCTGTTTAAAAATGTTTCTATAAAATATCAGGAAAACCTTAGCTATTTCAGTAAATTGGACGTAGAAAGCCAATACAAACTAATAGAGGACATCCTAACGGATATAGAGCGTTACAAAGGCATTTTAAATGTATTGCAAGAATACGATACAGATTTTTATAAAGAGGAAGCCAAAGTGTTTACCAACTATTTAAATCTATTCAGTCACTTTTACCAAGGAGAAGACTACGAACAGGAACCTCAACCAAACCTAGATTTCCAACAAGAAAAAGAATTGGATAGCATGTTATTGGATTTAAATAACTAAGTCATGGAATTCATTCCGGCAAAACTTCCTCTGTTTGTAAAAAAACTGTTTCCAAAATACACTTGGAATTTACCCACAGAGGAAAAGATTCTATACCTCACGTTTGATGATGGGCCAACGCCATTAATTACCAATTGGACCTTGGATATGTTGGATGAGTATCAAGCTAAGGCCACGTTTTTCTGTATAGGAAACAATATTGAAAAGCATCCAGATATTTTTCAGGAAATACTTAAAAGAGGTCATGTGGTGGGAAATCATTCTTACAATCATCCTACAGGCTGGAAAACCACAACTGAGGCTTATGTGGAAAATGTAAAACGAACTCAAGATATTATTGATTTTCAGCTTCAAAAACTCGACCGTACCGAGAAGGCATGTTCGGGCGAGTCAAAAAACAACAACCAGCCCGAACCGAGAAGGCAGGTTCGTGCGGGTCATCAATCAACAACCAACAATCTCTTCCGTCCACCTTATGGAAGAATAACCAAAGCACAAGGCCGAAGATTAATGGCGTTGGATTACAAAATCATTATGTGGAGTATTTTAGCTTTGGATTGGAGCTTGAAAACCACAAAAGAAAAATGTGTGAAAAATGTCATTAAAAATGTTAAAAGAGGAAGTATTGTAGTGTTTCACGACAGTGAAAAAGCTTCAGAAAACATGCAATATGCCTTGCCAAAAGTGCTTGAACATTTCAGCAAACAAGGCTATACATTCAAGTCGTTGAATCCAGATGTTTTTTGATGTTACACGTACTCTTGGATAATCCCAATTAACGTGTTGGCATCTTGTTCACCACTATGACGCCATTTCATTTCGCCATTTTTATAAATAATCAATGTTGGCAAGCCTTTTACCCTTAAGGCTTCGGCAAGTTCTTTGTTTTTATCCACATCAATTTTTATAACTTTTGCTTTGTCTCCCAAGGCAGCAGCGACATCTCTTAAAACAGGATGCATGGCAGTAGATTGTTCATTCCATTCAGTAAAAAAATCAAGTAAAACAGGAATATCTACATCTATTAGTTCCCCAAATTTTGACATACTTTTAAAGTTTTAAGTCAAATGATTATATACAAACCTACGTATTTTTTTCATATTTTGCATACATGCCTTATAAATAGTGAGTTCCAACGGTTGGGTAATTTCAAAACCCGTCTTTTTTTTATTAAGTTAAAGCTTTTCCTTTTTTAAGTTCAATAACGGTAATTTCTGGCCAAATGCCTACTCTTCCTGGATAACCCAGATACCCAAACCCTCTGTTAACGTTTATGTATTGACCCATTTCCTTATAAATGCCAGCCCAATATTTATAACGCCACTTAATAGGGCTCCACTTTACCCAACCTGGAATTTCTATGCCAAATTGCATGCCATGTGTATGACCACTCAATGTTAAATGGTACTTATAATCGTCTGAAATGACCACATCTTCCCAATGAGAAGGGTCGTGGCTCAATAAAATTTTAAAATCTTCTTTTTCAATATGTTGAGCTGCTTTTTTTAAATCGCCAGCTTTTTTAAAAGGCCCTCTTCCCCAATTTTCGACCCCTAATAAAGCAATACGTTCCCCATTCTTTTCAATGAAACGACTTTCGTTTAAAAGCAAATCGAAACCCATATCTTTTTGAATATCTTTTAATTGCTCTAAATTTCTACGCTTGGTTTCTTCATTTCCCCAATCCACATAATCGCCATAATCATGATTCCCCAAAACTGAAAATTTTCCGTCTGCAGCTTTTAGCTTGCTAAATACATCTTTCCAAGGTAACATTTCGGATGCTTTATTGTTTACCATGTCTCCAGTAAAAAATATGGCATTGGATTTTTGCTCATTGACCAAATTTACAGCATATTCGATTTTTTCCCTATCATCAAAACTTCCGGAATGGATATCGCTTATTTGGGTGATTTTATAGCCATCGAAGGCTTGGGGCAGATCATCAAAATACAATTTGTACGTTAAGACCCTAAAATCGTATTTTCCTTTAAACATGCCATAAAGCAAAGAAGAAAAAGGGATGGCAGCAATGCCCAAAGCTATTTGGCTTATAAATTTCCTTCTGGAAGGCACATGAAAATTTTTTTTTGATGGACTGAATTTATGGTATACTCCTGCAAAAAACCTTACGATATCTTCACTGAACAAAATAGGTGCAATCACTAGACTAAAAGACATGAAAGCCAACAAGAACCCAAATGCTTCGCTTTTAGGTTGTGTTAAAACTTTCTCGTTAGTGGCAATGGCAAATTCAAAAACAAAATTTCCCACAACCAAAAGTGCAAGTCCAATAAATGCAATGTGAATCCATTTGTTTTTGGTAAGTGTTTTAATGGCCTGAAAACCATAAACCACCAAAAAAATGTAAACAATAGTAAAAAGTACCCAACGCATAACATGCAAATTTTGTTCAAAGATAATTGAATTCACCCATTAACATCTGCTTAAAAAAAATTTTAACCATCTGTTAAGATTTTCTTTTTCAGGCCTGTGAATAGACATTTGGGTTTTAAAAAAAACCTAAATTCAACTGAAAGGGTTCTACCAAGAAGACCTTTAAACGTGATAGCTAGAGAATAAGAAACATGTTAAAACCACTTAATGGTTAGATCCACCAATTTTTGTTTCCAATTAGTATAAGGCGGTTTTAGCAAATCGACTGCTCCAAGAGTATGTTGTTTTAACAACGAGCGTTGATTGGTAAACTCCAAAAACCCAAAATAGCCATGCGATTTACCAATACCACTGTTATTGGAACCCCCAAACGGTAAATGGTGGTTCAAATACTGCAATAAATTATGATTCACACAGGTACCACCAGCTCTTGTGTTGTTAATAATATAATCTGTATTCTTTTTGCTTTTGCTAAAAATATAAAGGGCCAAGGGTTTTTCTTTTGAATTGATATAGTTTACAGCTTCCTCCAGCGTTTTAAATGTTTTTAATGGTAAAATTGGCCCAAAAATCTCTTCCTGCATTAAGCTAGTATCTTCAGTTAGTTCACTTACCAAAGTTGGTTCTATATAACAATGGGAGGGTTTTAAAGCACCTCCAGCGTCAATGGAAGCACCTTTATCTTTAGCATCATCCAAACTGTTTTTAAGTCTTTCAAAATGCTTGTTGTTTACAATGCGGCTGTAGGATGTTGATTCTTCCGGGTTTTGCGAATAAAAGGCTTTTACTTCTTTTCGAAAATGCTGAATAAATCCGTCCTTTAAAGACTCATGAACCAACACATAATCTGGAGCGATGCATGTTTGTCCTGCATTGGTGCACTTGCCATAAACAATTTTTCTAACAGCTTTTTCAAGATGTGCAGTTTCATCTACAATGGTTGGGGATTTACCTCCCAATTCCAAAGTAACAGAAGTTAAATGCTTGGACGCAGCTTTCATTACAATTTTTCCAACTACTGGTGAGCCTGTAAAGAAAATATGGTTAAATGGCAACTCCAACAAAGATTGAGCTGTTTCCACTTCCCCTTCCACCAAGGCTATCTCATTGTCATCGAAAAGTGCCGATACCATTTTTGCCATTAATTTTGACGTGTTTGGCGTCATTTCAGAAGGTTTTAAAATCACTGTGTTTCCTCCAGCAATTGCAGACACCAAAGGCCCAAAAGTTAAGTTAATGGGGTAATTCCATGGTGAGATAATCAAACAAACACCTTTGGGTTCGTTAATTATATAAGAACTGCTACCCAACATGGCCAAAGGCGTACCTACTTGCTTCCTTTTCAACCAAGTCTTTAATTCTTGTTTCACGAAATTTATTTCGTCTACAACTGGGTAAATTTCAGTTAAATCGGTTTCCAATTGAGGTTTTTTGAAATCTGCAAAAAGGGCATCCCTAATCTCTTGTTTGTAGGTGTGCTCCAAAGCGTGTTTTAATCGTTTCAATTTTTTTATACGTTCTTTATAGGACGTATTCCCAACCCGAAACTGATTGGTTTTTTGTTTTTGAAACAATTGAAAATATGGGTTGTTATTGTCATTCATGTTTTTCTAATCTGCACTAATTAATTCGCCTCTGGATTCTTGTTCTTTAAATTTTGGGGTTTTGCCAAATAGATTGGTTATGGTAAATATACTGAAATGTTTGAGACATTTAATATCCAACAACTTTTAAAAGCAGGGTTCCATTTGTTCGAGCTCAAGCGGTTAGATACAAATGTTGTTTTACAGCTATTCCCAAAATTTCAAAACGCACTCACTGTTTAAAAAAATTAAGATGTTTCCAGATTTAAAAACCCATATGGTCTAATAACTTTTTTGTAGCTTTGATGTTCTTACAAAAACAATCCGATGTCTGAACAAAAACGCCTTTTTTTAGTAGATGCCTACGCGTTAATTTTTCGTGGCTATTACGCTTTTATAAAAAACCCAAGAATCAATTCGAAAGGACTGGACACGTCTGCCATTATGGGTTTCATGAACTCCCTTTTAGATGTCATTAAGCGTGAAAGACCAGATCATCTTGCTGTTTGTTTTGATAAGGGTGGAAGCTCAGATAGAGTGGAAATGTTCTCTGAATATAAAGCCAATAGAGATGAAACACCAGAAGCCATTAAGATTGCTGTGCCATACATTTGTGAGATTTTAAAGGCCATGCACATTCCCATCATGGTTAAAGAGGGTTATGAAGCCGACGATGTGATAGGAACCTTGGCAAAAAAAGCCGAGAAAGTAGGCTATCAAACCTTTATGGTAACTCCAGATAAAGATTTTGCCCAATTGGTTTCAGAAAACATCTTTATGTATCGTCCAAAATCTTTTGGTGGTGGTTATGAAGTTTGGGGCATTCCGGAAGTACAGCAAAAATTTGAAGTGGAACGTCCAGAGCAAGTGATTGATTTTCTTGGAATGATGGGAGATTCCAGCGACAACATTCCGGGTTTGCCTGGGGTTGGGGAAAAAACGGCCAAAAAATTCATTCAAGCCTATGGAAGCATGGAGAACTTATTGGCAAATACGCATGAGCTAAAAGGGAAAATGAAGGAGAAAGTTGAAGCTTCCAAAGAATTAGGCATGCTCTCTAAAGAATTGGCGCGTATTATGTTGGATGTTCCTGTGGAATTTGATGAAAAGGATTTTGAAATGTCTGAACCCGATGTGGAAGCTGTGACCCAAATTTTTCAGGAATTGGAATTTAGACGATTGATTGATAATTTTCTGAAAACCTTTGGTACGGAAACCGAAACAACTTCAAAGACAACGGGAGCTTCCAATGCAGACAATCCAAAAAAAACAAGTCCAAAAGAACAGGCGTCTGCAGGAGCTGGACAATTTTCATTGTTTGGTGGCGACCCTTCAGTTTCAAAAACCGAGACCACTTCAGAATATACCAGAAACACAGTCGAAACGACCTCTCATTTTTATCAAAGTGTGGCACCAGGAATGGCTACCCAACTCTTTATTAACAATTTAATGAGTCAAAAAAGCGTTTGTTTTGATACTGAAACAACCAGTTTAAACCCGTTGGAAGCAGAGTTGGTTGGGATTGCTTTTTCTTGGGATATAGGCAAAGGGTTTTACATACCATTTCCTGAAAAAAAGGATGAAGCCCAAGAACTCATAGAGCAATTGCGCCCGTTTTTTGAAGATGAGAATATTGAAAAAATTGGCCAGAATTTGAAATACGATATTAAGGTTCTTAAAAAATATCAAGTAACCATTAAGGGCAAATTGTTCGACACCATGTTGGCACATTATTTAATCAATCCAGACATGAGGCACAGTATGGATGTTTTGGCTGAAACTTACTTAAATTACACACCTATTTCCATTACGGAATTAATAGGGAAGAAAGGTAAAAATCAACTTTCCATGAGAGATGTGCCTTTGGAAAAACAAACGGAATATGCTGTGGAAGATGCCGATATTACCTTACAACTTAAAGAACATTTTGAAAAGGAATTAGGTGAGGCCAATACCCAAAAACTCTTTGACGAGATTGAAATCCCTTTACTACGTGTGCTAGCAGATATGGAACTGGAAGGGATTAACTTGGATATTGCTTATTTAAATACACTTTCAAAACAATTGGATAGCGATATCAAAACCTTGGAAGCCAATATTTACAAGGAAGCTGGTGAAGCCTTTAATATCGCTTCGCCAAAACAATTGGGAGACATTTTATTTGATAAATTAAAACTGGTTGATAAACCCAAAAAAACCAAAACTGGTCAATACGCTACGTCTGAGGATATTTTGTCCTATTTAGCAAAGGATCATGACATTATAAAACACATTTTGGAGTATCGTGGTTTGGCCAAACTAAAAAGCACCTATGTTGATGCACTTCCATTACAAGTGGCGCCTTCAACAGGTCGTGTCCATACAGATTATATGCAAACGGTAGCTGCAACAGGAAGGTTGAGCAGTAACAATCCCAATTTACAGAACATCCCTATTAGAACAGAACGTGGCCGACAAGTTAGGAAAGCGTTTATTCCAAGAAATGAGGATTATACTTTATTGGCAGCCGATTACTCTCAAATTGAATTGCGAATTATTGCTGCCTTAAGTGATGAAGAAACCATGATTGAAGCCTTTAAAAACGGCGAAGACATTCACGCATCTACGGCATCCAAAGTGTTTAATGTGCCTTTAAATGAGGTGACACGCGAACAACGTAGCAATGCAAAAACGGTTAATTTTGGAATTATTTATGGTGTTTCGGCCTTTGGGTTGAGCAACCAGACCAATTTATCCAGGAGTGAAGCGAAAGAGCTGATTGACACCTATTATGAAACCTATCCAAAACTTAAAAGCTATATTGGAAAACAGGTGGATTTTGCCAGAGACCATGGTTATGTACAAACAGTTTTGGGCAGAAGACGTTATTTAAAGGATATCAATTCCAGGAATGCCGTAGTTCGAGGAGCAGCCGAACGGAATGCCGTTAATGCCCCTATACAAGGAAGTGCTGCAGATATTATTAAAGTAGCCATGATTAATATCCATAAAAAACTGGAAGCTGGACATTACAAAACCAAAATGTTGCTACAAGTACATGATGAATTGGTTTTTGATGTTTACAAACCTGAATTGGAGCACATAAAACCCTTAATTAAAACCGAAATGGAATCTGCCTTTAAACTAAAAGTGCCTTTGGACGTTGATTTAGATGTTGGTGACAATTGGTTAGAAGCACATTAAGCGACTGTTTTTTCTTTCTACTATTTTTATCCCATGAAACAATAACTCGGTTTTGTAGGAAAAAACGCTGGCCTTCATACATTATCCATGGAGTATCCATGGAGTATCTATAGAGTATCTATATGATTAAAGCCGTCCTAAAATAGCTATACAGGTTATTAATTACATCCTGATTTATGATACTATAATACTATTTAATCCCGAATGGATTGTACAGGTTTCATATACTCTCCATACACTCTGCATACACTATCTATACTTAAGCTATACTTAAGCCATATACTAGCCGTTGATATAACCTGTCTTAAAATAGCTAAACAGATCAATAAATAAATCCTGATATTATTTTACAATAATACTTTTTAACCCTAAAATGACTGTATTTCTTATGGTGTTATACCTAACAATTGCATCTGCTTATTTCCTTATATATTATATGTTAACATAGGCAAGCCAAAAAAACAGGGCGTGAATTCACGCCCTGTTTTTTTGGTTTATTAGATGGATGTCTACACCTTATGCTGTTTGCATCTCATGTTTGCCTTCATAAACTTCCTCTACCAATTTGGAATTAAATGCCGGCAAGTCTTTAGGCGAGCGACTGGTAACCAATCCTTCATCAACGACTACTTCTTCATCTACCCAATTGGCACCTGCATTTTTAATATCGGTTTTAATAGAGTTGTAGGAGGTCACTTTTCGTCCTTTTAAAACATCTGCTTCTGCCAGGAGCCAAGGTCCATGACAAATAGCTCCTACAGGTTTTTTATTTTCAAAAAACGATTTTACAAAAGCAACTGCCTGATCGTTTCTTCTCAACAAATCTGGATTAATAACACCTCCAGGCAACATTAAAGCATGGTAATCCTTTTGGGAAACTTCATCAATTGTTTTGTCTACTTTATAGGTATTGCTCCAGTTTCCATCTGCCCAAGCTTTAATTTCTCCAGCTTCCAAAGAAACGATGTGCACATCTGCCCCAGCTTCTTCCAAAGCTTTTTTTGGTTCTCTTAATTCACTTTCTTCAAATCCATTGGTTGCTAATATTGCAACGGTCTTTCTATTTAAGTTTTCCATTTTTGTGTGTGTTTTTAATTAATTATTATTTACTTCAAGATACCTTTAATATGGGCAGAAGTCAAGAAATTAAGAGGGTTTAACCCAAGATTAACGATTCATGTTAATGAGTCTTAAAAAAAATTGAACTGAATTAACTTAAGTTCGTTTTTGTTAAACTTAAAATGTACTGAAAGACTGAAAAAAATAATTTAATCATCAATAGGGGTTTAATAATTTTCAATATATAATATGTTAGAAAAAAGACATAAACAAAGTTATCAAAAATATCTCTTCACACTATTTGGTAATCAAATATATAATCGTAAATTTGCAAACTCTTTTTAAGAGAGGAATGTTTAATCTGCCTGTCGGCAGACAGGTTAAAAAAAATTAATAAGTGTGGACACATTAAGCTACAAAACAATTTCAGCCAACAAAGCTACTGTTACAAAAGAGTGGGTTTTAGTTGATGCTGAAGGTCAAAGCCTAGGCCGTTTAGCTTCTAAAGTTGCAAAACTTTTAAGAGGTAAACACAAGCCTAACTTCACACCACACGTTGATTGTGGAGATAACGTTATTGTTATCAATGCAGAAAAAATCAACTTAACGGGAAACAAGTGGAACGATAAGACTTACATTCGTCACACAGGGTATCCAGGTGGTCAAAGAAGTTTATCTGCTACAGAATTGTATGGAAAAGATCCAGCAAGATTGGTAGAGAAATCAGTAAAAGGAATGTTACCTAAAAACAAATTAGGTGCCGATTTATTCCGTAATCTTAACGTTGTAGTTGGTGCAACTCATACACATGAGGCTCAAAAACCAAAAACAATTAACTTAAACGAATTCAATTAATGGAAGTAATTCACAAAATTGGCCGTAGAAAGACGGCTGTTGCTCGTGTGTATGTTGCCCCAGGAAAAGGGAACATGACCGTGAACAAAAAAGACATGACAGATTACTTTACGACTTCAACTTTACAGTATAAAGTAAATCAACCTTTAGTTATGACTAACAATGATGGCAACTTTGATATTACAGTAAATGTATATGGAGGTGGCATAACAGGTCAAGCTGAAGCAATCCGTTTAGGTTTATCTCGTGCTATGTGCGAGTTAGATCCAGAAAACAGATCTATTCTTAAACCAGAAGGTTTATTAACTAGAGACCCAAGAATGGTAGAGCGTAAAAAATTCGGTCAGAAAAAAGCGCGTAAGAAGTTCCAGTTCTCTAAACGTTAATACAACTTCAACAAGATGGGACCTTTATATCATATATTTCCATCTTGTTGAAACAAAACAAAAAAAATAACCCAGTTATTGTTGTCCATGGCCCAGAGGTCAGGATTTAGTTTAGCATCTAAATGATTTTGGCGACACACCATGGGGTGTGGACCACTTAATCATTGCTAATTCAACAGAACGTAAACTATTACAAAATGGCAGTAGAAGTAAAAGACTTACTAGAAGCAGGTGTACACTTTGGTCACCTTACACGTAAATGGGATCCCAACATGGCTCCTTACGTATATATGGAGCGCAACGGCATCCATATTATCAACCTTTACAAAACAGCAGCTAAAATTGACGAAGCTGGAGCAGCACTTGCTAAAATTGCAGCTTCCGGACGTAAAATTTTATTTGTTGCAACAAAAAAACAAGCAAAAGATATTGTTGCTGAAAAAGCAGGTAACATCAACATGCCTTACATTACAGAAAGATGGCCAGGTGGTATGTTAACAAACTTTGTGACTATTAGAAAAGCCGTTAAAAAAATGGCTACCATTGATAGAATGAAGAAAGATGGTACCTTCGATTCTTTATCTAAAAAAGAACGTTTACAAGTAGACCGTCAACGTGCTAAATTAGAAAAGAACTTAGGTTCTATTAGCGACATGACGCGTTTACCAGCTGCCTTGTTTGTAGTGGATATTAAGCGTGAACATATTGCGATTGCAGAAGCTCAAAAATTAAACATTCCAATTTTTGCTATGGTAGATACCAACTCAGACCCACGTCAAGTTGACTATGTAATTCCAGCAAACGATGATGCTTCTAAGTCAATCAACAAAATTTTAACTTACGTAACAGACGCTATTGCTGGTGGTTTGGCAGAAAGAAAAGCTGAGAAAGACGCAACTAAAGAAGATGCTCCTAAAGCTGATAAAAAATCTGCATCCAAAAAGAAAGCAGTAGCTACAGAAGAGGAAGAATAAAAATTAAGTAAAACACATTAAAAAGTCGTTTATTCTTTTCTTACTGAAAATAGATTAAACGACTTTTTTAAATATTAAACATATAATGGAAGCTATGGTAAAAATTACAGCCCAAGAGGTTAATAAATTAAGACAAGCTACAGGTGCAGGGATGATGGACTGCAAGAAAGCATTAGTTGAAGCAGAAGGCGATTTTGACAAAGCCATTGACGTATTACGTAAAAAAGGTCAAAAAGTGGCAGAAAAAAGAGCCGACAGAGAATCTTCTGAAGGTGCTGCTATCGCTAAAATAAACGACGACAACACAGTTGGTGTTGCTATTGTTTTAGGATGTGAAACAGACTTTGTTGGTAAAAACGAAAACTTCGTGGCCCTTGCTAACGAATTGGCGGAAAAGGCCATCAACTTCAACTCTAAAGAAGACTTTTTAGCGTCTGATTTTGGAGGCATGACCGTTGCCGATAAATTAGTTGAGCAAACAGGTGTTATTGGAGAAAAACTAGACATTACCGCTTTTGAAAAATTAGAAGCTCCTTACGTTGGACAATATGTGCATATTAACAAAATTGCAGCTTTAGTAGGTTTATCCAAAGAAGTGGAAAATGCTGAAACCTTAGTAAAAGACGTTGCTATGCAAGTAGCATCCATGGGAGCAACTACCTTATCTTACAAAGATTTTGATCCTGAGTTTATAGCTGCTGAAACAGAAGCAAGAATTGCTGTTATTGAAAAAGACAATATTGAATTGGGACGTTTAGGTAAAACCTTAAAAAATGTGCCTCAATATATTTCTATGGCACAATTAACACCTGAAGTATTGGCCCAAGCAGAAGAAGCTGCAAAAGCAGAACTAAAAGCTGAAGGAAAACCAGAACAAATTTGGGATAGAATCCTTCCTGGAAAAATGGAACGTTTTATTTCAGACAACACCACGTTAGATCAAGAAAAATGCTTATTGGACCAGAACTTTATTAAAGATGAGAAAATGAGCGTTGCTAAATATGTAGCCTCTTATGGAGATGTTTCCATTACAGGTTTTAAACGTGTATCAGTAGGAGAATAAATTCTCGCAATAGCAAGAATTACTTATTATATCAAACCACTACCTTTTTTAAGAGGTAGTGGTTTTTTTATTGGTAAAATCTCATTTTATAAAAATTCAATAAATAAAAAATTTATGTAGCTTTGCAAAACGCTTTATTCCTCTTGTAACAGGAATGATATTCATCTAAAAAACACATGAAATACAAAAGAATTCTTTTAAAACTATCTGGAGAGGCTTTAATGGGTAGCAGACAATACGGTATAGACCCAGAACGTTTGGCAGAGTACGCGAAAGACATTAAAGAAATTACAGACAAAGGTGTTGAAGTAGCCATAGTTATAGGTGGTGGCAATATTTTTAGAGGTGTTGCTGGAGCCAGTAACGGTATGGACAGAGTTCAAGGGGATCACATGGGCATGCTTGCTACCGTTATAAATGGTCTGGCGCTGCAAAGTGCTCTGGAGGATGCTGGTGTACCAACCAGGTTGCAAACAGCCATCCATATTGAAGAGGTGGCAGAACCTTTTATAAGAAGACGGGCTTTAAGACATTTGGAAAAAGGACGTGTGGTCATTTTTGGAGGTGGCACAGGAAACCCTTATTTCACCACAGACTCTGCAGCTGTGTTACGTGCCATAGAAATTGAAGCCGATGTGATTTTAAAAGGGACCCGAGTGGATGGTATATACAATGCAGACCCAGAATTGGATTCCAAGGCCGTAAAATTTGATCATATCTCTTTTGACGATGTGTTACGAAAAGGATTAAAGGTTATGGATACCACTGCTTTTACCTTAAGTCAAGAAAACGAATTGCCCATTATTGTGTTTGATATGAATAAAAAAGGCAATCTGTTAAAAGTGGTTTCTGGTGAAAATATAGGAACTAAAGTTAATTTATAATACGTACTTTTACTTTTGGCTTGTTTTTTGAAAAAGCCATTAAAAATAAATTTTAAAAGATGAACGAAGACATTCAATTTATATTAGACTCAGCAAAGGAATCTATGGATGCCGCCATTAAGCATCTAGAAAAACAATTTGTTAATATTAGAGCTGGCAAAGCAAGTCCTGCCATGTTGGGAAGTGTGATGGTAGATTATTATGGCTCCCAAACCCCATTAAGTCAGGTTGCCAACGTAAACACGCCAGATGGTAGAACCATAACGGTTCAACCTTGGGAAAAAAACATGCTTCAGGAAATTGAAAGAGGGATCATGTTTGCCAATTTAGGCTTTAACCCAATGAACAATGGTGACACCATTATTATTAACGTACCACCTTTAACCGAAGAGCGCAGACGCGACTTGGCAAAACAAGCAAAAGCAGAAGCCGAGGATGCAAAAATAAGTGTGCGTACCGCCAGAAAAGATGCCAATAACGACATAAAAAAAGCAGATGTTTCTGAAGATCTTCAAAAAAATGCTGAAGCGGATGTTCAAAAATTAACGGATACCTATGTTCAAAAAATTGACTCCTTACTGGAAGTCAAAGAAAAAGAAATTATGACCGTGTAATTGTAAAAAAGCGACTTGAAGTCGCTTTTTTAATGATTTCATTTTTAAAAAGAAACCCTGTATTTACACAAGGAAACACCAATTCCAATTCTGTTATATTCCGTTTTTAAATAAATTTTCGCAGCAATCCCTATTTAGAGGATCGCTTTTTACACCAAACATTTAATTTAACATAGATTATGATTAAAATCCGTGAGCAAATACATTGCTTTTCGCTAACTTTGCGCCTGTTTTTATTTTAGTATGTTAAAATTATTTACAAAAGGGTTTTGGGACGTGGTTGCTCGTATTATTCTAAGGAATAAAATTGCAATCCTGCTTTCCATTGTAGCCATAACCGTTCTATTTAGTACGCAATGGAACCATATGCGCTTTACCTATACCGAAGCCAATTTACTCCCGGACGATCACGAAGTAAACATAGTCTATACCGATTTTTTAAACATATTTGGTGAGGAAGGCAATCTGGTAGTGTTGGGTGTTAAAGATTCGTCATTGTTTACGGTTGAACATTTAAACGCATGGAACAAGCTTTCTGAAGCCTTCAAGTCTTTGGATGAAGTTGAAGCCGTGGTTTCCATAAAAGACCTAAAAAAATTAGTAAAAAACACAGAAGAGGAACGTTTTGAGCTAGAACCTTTTATTACAGATTCCATTCATACTAACAGGCAGTTGGATTCCCTTCAAGAAGATCTGTTTCAAAAATATCCGTTTTACGATAATTTCCTGTTCAACAAGAACACCAAAACCATACGTACAGCCATTTATTTAAGAAAAGACATTGTAAATACAGCTGCACGTAAAGATTTTGTGTTTGATGCTTTGTTACCAAAAGTGGAGGCCTTTGAAAAAGCTACAAATTTAGACGTAAGAATTTCTGGAATGCCTTATGTAAGAACTTTAAATGCCCAAAATATTGTTGACGAAATTGGGAAGTTCATTGCTTTGGCCTTAGGTGTTACTTCACTTATTTTCTTCCTGTTCTTTAGGTCGTTTAGAGCCACCTTTATTTCGCTATTAGTAGTTTGTATTGGAGTTATGTGGACCTTT
The DNA here is from genome assembly GCF_963971605.1 of uncultured Xanthomarina sp. NCBI lineage: Bacteria > Pseudomonadati > Bacteroidota > Flavobacteriia > Flavobacteriales > Flavobacteriaceae > Xanthomarina > uncultured Xanthomarina sp. Next base: position 47,631 of record NZ_CAXATZ010000012.1, on the reverse strand, counting down.
GGGATTATTGGGTTTTTACAATACGAACTAACCGTTCTTACAGCTTTAATACCACCACTTATTATTGTAATTGGTATTCCCAACTGTATCTTTTTAATTAACAAATACCAGCACGAAGTCAAACTGCATGGCAATAAAGTAAAATCGCTGCAACGGGTTATCACCAAAGTTGGAAATGCCACTTTAATGACTAACGTGACCACAGCCTCTGGGTTTGCTACTTTTATGTTAACCGAAAGTACCCTGTTAAAGGAATTTGGTGTGGTAGCCTCTTTAAGCATTCTTTCCATATTTATTTTATGCTTACTGATTATTCCAATAATTTACACGTTTTTACCGTTTCCTAAAGACAGACATTTAGAACACTTAAACAAACGTTGGATTGGAGGTTTTGTCAATTGGATGGAACGTATGGTAAAAGAAAGACGCATTACCATATACATTACATCCATTGTGCTTTTAATTGCAAGTATGATTGGTATTTACCAAATAAAGATATCGGGGAGTTTAATAGAGGACATGTCTAAAGAAGCCGAATTTTTCCAGGACATTCGGTTTTTTGAAGAAGAATTCAATGGCATCATGCCTGTTGAAATTTTAGTGGACACCAAACGCAAAAAAGGCGTCATGAAATTGGCTACCCTAAAGCGCATGAACGAACTAGAGGAACTTATCTTGGAAATACCGGAACTCTCCAGACCCATTTCCATAGTAAGTTTGGTGAAATATTCCAAACAAGCTTATTACAATGGCAATCCTAAATATTATCAATTGCCAACCTCACAAGAAAACAGCTTTATTTTAAGTTATGCCAAAAATTCTTCTTCCAATTTAAACCTGTTAAGCAATTTTGTGGATAGCACAGGGCAATATGCACGTATCACCACATTCATGAAAGACATTGGTACAGATAAGATGGAAGACATAGAAGAAGATCTTCAAACCAAGATCAACAAACTGTTTCCTGAAGAGAAATACCATGTTACCATTACAGGAAAGGCTCTTGTGTTTCAAAAAGGCACCAAATATCTGGTTAAGAATTTAGCCATTTCCTTGTCCTTGGCCATTTTGCTTATTTCCTTATTTATGGCATACATGTTCCGCTCTTTTAGAATGATTGTGGTTTCATTGGTCCCTAACCTGTTGCCTTTGGTCATTACAGCTGGTTTAATGGGATATTTGGGTGTTCCCATAAAACCATCAACCATTTTGGTATTTAGTATTGCGTTTGGGATTTCGGTGGACGATACCATTCACTTTTTGGCCAAGTACCGACAAGAGCTACAAGCCAACCACTGGAAAATTAGAAAATCGGTTTATGGAGCCCTTCGCGAAACTGGCGTAAGTATGTTTTACACCTCTATTGTATTGTTCTTTGGCTTCTTGGTGTTTACCTTTTCCAGTTTTGGAGGAACCGTTGCCTTAGGAGCCTTGGTCTCTGCTACCTTGCTTTTTGCCATGTTATCTAATTTGTTGCTATTGCCTTCGTTATTGCTATCGTTGGAAAGAAACATTGCCAACAAGGAAGTTTTAAAAGAACCATCCATAAATATCATTCCAGATGAAGATGAAGATGAAGATGAAAACCAAACTGAAACAAACAAGAACCCTTAAAAAAACAGCACAAAGACTTATCTTTGCATTCAAAATAATAAAACCATGATATCAAGTACCATTGCAAACTTACTTTCCAAGGAAAACACCTTACAGGATGTTGAAGTAAAAGGTTGGGTTAGAACCTTTAGAGCCAACCGATTTATTGCCTTAAACGATGGTTCTACCATACATAACATACAATGTGTTGTAGATTTTGAAAACACCGACGAAGCTGTGTTAAAAAGAATCACAACCGGAGCTGCTGTTCATATTAAAGGTGCGTTGACAGAAAGTCAAGGTAAAGGACAGCGTGTTGAAATACAAGTAAGTTCCATTGACATATTAGGGGATTCAGATCCTGAAAGTTTTCCTATTCAACCTAAAAAACACTCTTTCGAATTTTTAAGGGAAAACGCACATTTACGCACCAGAACAAGCACCTTTAGTGCTGTGATGCGTTTGCGTTCTGCCCTGTCTTTTGCCATTCATAAATATTTTAACGAGAATGGGTTTTATTATATGCACACACCAATTATAACTGGTAGTGATGCTGAAGGTGCAGGGGAAATGTTTCGTGTGACCAATTTAGATGCCAAAAACCCACCATTGGACGAGGCTGGAAACGTCAATTTTAAAGAAGATTTTTTTGGCAAAGAAACCAATTTAACCGTTTCCGGACAATTAGAGGCTGAAACCTATGCCATGTCTTTGGGGAAAGTGTACACCTTTGGACCTACTTTTAGAGCCGAAAACTCGAATACCTCTAGACATTTAGCAGAATTTTGGATGATAGAACCAGAAGTGGCTTTTATGGACTTGGCTGGAAATATGGATCTAGCCGAAGATTTCATGAAATCGGTTTTAAGCTATATTTTAAAACACAATCGTGAAGATTTGGAATTTCTTGAAAACCGTTTGTTGGAAGAAGAAAAAACCAAACCCCAAGCCGAGCGTAGCGAGATGAGCTTGATTGAAAAAATTAAGTTCGTGGTGGACAACAATTTCAAACGCGTAAGCTATACCGAAGCCATAGACATCCTTAAAAACAGCAAACCAAACAAGAAGAAAAAATTCAAATATCTTATTGAGGCATGGGGAGCCGATTTACAAAGTGAGCACGAACGTTATTTAGTGGAAAAACACTTTAACTGCCCTGTTATTTTGTTTGATTATCCTGCCAACATCAAAGCCTTTTACATGCGTTTAAACGAAGATGGCAAAACGGTTCGCGCCATGGATATTTTATTTCCAGGCATTGGCGAAATGGTTGGAGGCTCGCAACGTGAAGAACGTTTGGACGTGCTTAAAGAAAAAATGAAAGCTCTGGACATAGACGAAGAAGAATTATGGTGGTATCTGGATTTACGTAAATACGGAACGGCCGTCCATTCTGGTTTTGGTTTAGGTTTTGAGCGTTTGGTAATGTTTGCCACTGGCATGGGTAATATTCGCGATGTGATTCCGTTTCCTAGAACACCTCAAAATGCTGAGTTTTAACTTCGACTAGGCTCAGTTACCAATCGACTACGCTCAATTACCATAATATAGAGTGTTACATTGAGTGCAGTCGAGATGTAGGCGAAGAACGCATCCCCATTGGGGTTTTTCTTATTTAAACTATAGTTTTGATATTACAAATAGCGATGTTGAAGATATCATTTACTTTTCCTTTTTAGATCCAGATTTCTTAACAAACAATCTAGGAAATGATCTTGAAATTGTTTCTTCCCAAACAATTACAGAATCAGATTATAAAATACCTAATCGTTTTTACACAGACAATGATTTAGATTTTGTATTTGATTATTTGGAAGATACCAATCAAGATGGAAATGCGTATAATGATGATTTTGATGGAGACGGAATTCCTAATTTTATGGATCCTGACGATGACAATGATAAGATAGCTACCATTGCAGAAGAAACTGGAATTTCACCATCCAATGGAAAGTATGTTATTTTAGGTATGGTTTATGAATTGAAAAATAAAAACCACGTGAATTTAATAATTTGTATCTTTGGTATTATGGCAGCAATAGAATTAAGAAAAAGTTTAATAGAACGGTTTAACAGGATTATCAAAGATGATTCAAAGTTAATGACCTTGGATGGTGTTTTCGATTCTATTAATGTAGTAGAATCGCCATCACAAGTTTCAGAAGAACACTATAAAATAATTGAAGAACGCAGAAAAAAACATCTATCTGGAGAAACCAAAGGTAAAAGTTGGGATGATGTAAAAAGCGGGATTAGAAAGAAGTATGGGTTCTAAGTTAGTTATTGGTTTAGATGCTGAAATTGAAATTTATGATGCAATTGACTGGTACGAATCTAAGCAATTAGGTTTAGGAGAAGAATTTTACAACTATCTGGAAGGTTATTTTGAAACTTTAAAAAATGGAAATGTAGATTTTCCCATAAAAAGGAAACCAGTATTTCGGGAATTACCATTAAAACGATTTCCCTATGTTATTATTTACGAAAAAATAAAAGATACCATATTCGTTTATTCCGTATTCAACACGCACCAACATCCAGTTAAAAAAGCAAAGTAATTATCTTGTAAAAATAATGTAAAACCATCTAGGAGCCTAGGTGGTTTTTTATACTTTAGATTTTGATTAATCTTTAGATTAACCATGACGTTCTTTAAAATAAAGTAACTCCTAAAAATAGTAAAACGACTACTATCATAGCGGTATGCTTTTACCCAAACGCCATGGTAGCGTGGATTTACGTAAATACTGAACGGCTGTAGATTCTGGTTTTGGTTTAGGTTTTGAACGCTTGGTAATGTTTGCCACAGGCATGGGCAACATTTGCGATGTGTCTATGAGGGAATAATGACATAAATCTACAAAAAAAAAAAAAAATGACAAAAACCAAATTTCTATGAAAATTATTTTCATTAAAACTATCTTCGCTATTCTGTTCGCAGAGTAGATTGTTTTTTTTATTTTTATATAGAAATCCATACCATGCTTAAACAATATTTACATTTTAAATTATCACAAAAGTTATCACCTCAACAAATCCAATTGATGAAGCTGATACAATTGCCTACGCAAGCATTTGAGCAACGCTTGAAACAAGAATTGGAGGAGAATCCTGCTTTGGAAAGTGGTAAAGAACCATTGGATGAATACGATGACGATTTTGGTAATAGCAACGATTATGACGATGACAACGACTCTATAAATGCAGACGACATTAACGTGGACGAGTATTTAAGCGACGACGATGTTCCTGATTATAGAACCCAAGCCAATAACTACAGTAGTGACGACGAAGAAAAAACCATGCCTTATGCTGCTGGAACCTCTTTTACGCAACATTTAATCAACCAATTAAATACCTTTAGGCTTACCGATGATGAGTTTGATATTGCCGAATTCCTTGTAGGCAGTATTGATGAAAGTGGTTATATCCGTCGTTCCTTACCTGATATTATGGACGATTTGGCTTTTACCCAAAACATTTATACCACTGAAGATGAAATAGAAAAAGTCTTGAAAATAGTCCATCAACTGGATCCTGCAGGTGTTGGCGCCAGAAATCTTCAAGAGTGCTTGAGCATCCAGTTACACCGTAAAGAAAAAAAGCCAGCTATTGAATTAGCTATTGATATTATAGATAATGCTTTCGAGAGTTTTACCAAGAAACATTATAAAAAATTACTTCAAAAATTCGATATTACCGAACAGCAACTTAAAGATGCCATAGAAGAGATTGAGCGCCTCAACCCGAAACCTGGAGGTTCCTATTCCGGTAACAACCGCATGGTAGAACACGTGGTGCCAGATTTTGCCATTAAAATTGTAGATGGCGAATTGGAACTGACCTTAAATGGCAGGAATGCACCCGAACTTCATGTGTCCAGGGAATACAACAACATGCTGAAGGGTTACAAGGAGTCTAAGGACAAATCGAAATCGCAGAAAGATGCTGTCATGTTTATCAAGCAAAAACTGGATGCTGCCAAGTGGTTTATAGATGCCATAAAGCAACGTCAGCAGACTTTGTTTGTTACCATGAGTGCCATTATGCACTATCAAAAAGAATATTTTTTAACAGGCGATGAGCGCAAGTTAAGACCTATGATCCTGAAAGATATTGCAGATGAAATAGACATGGATGTGTCCACCGTTTCCAGAGTGGCCAATAGTAAATATGTAGACACACCTTATGGCACCAAATTGATTAAGGAATTCTTTTCGGAATCGATGACCAACGATCAAGGCGAAGAAGTTTCCACCAGGGAAATTAAAAAAATCCTGGAAACGGTTATCGAGGAGGAAAACAAGAAAAAGCCTTTAACGGACGATGCCTTAGCCAAAATTTTAAAGGAAAAGGGCTATCCTATAGCCAGAAGAACGGTTGCCAAATACAGAGAGCAATTGGATATTCCAGTGGCCAGGTTGCGTAAGAAGATTTAGCGATTTATTTTAAAAAATGCCACGAATACACGAATATTAAATAAGCAATCGTGGATTCATGGTCCAAAATTAAAAACACAAGACGAGCTTAAGATACGGTTCTCTTCAAATAATGGTAAAATTCCTTAATTTTAAATCAAAAATTTGAATCAGCTTTTAAAAAGTATCTCGTTTATTTTTCATCCTGTCCTCATGCCGTTATTAGGTGTGGTTTTTTACTTTTCAAAATCGCCCAGGTTTATTCCCATGGAAATAATTAGGGCCAAGATTATTTCGTTGAGCATCTTGACCATCTTTTTACCTATTTTGCTGTATTATTTGTTAAAAAACATAGGACAGGTTCAATCTTTTTATTTAAATAGCACCAAAGAAAGAGTCCTCCCCTTGTTCATTAATGGGTGTATTAGCGTTTTAATTATAAATCGCGTGCTTCCTCCTACCGAGATTATTGAATTGTACTATTTTTTTGTTGGTATTTTAATTTCCACCCTAGCCTGTTTTATATTGGCTCTTTTAAACTTTAAAGCCAGTATTCATATGATAGCCGTTTGTGGTGTTACCATGTTCTATATAGCGCTTAGCATTCATTTTAGCATTAATATCAATGGGACCTTGGCACTTATGTTTATTTTAATTGGTGCCATTGCCACTTCCAGACTTCATTTAAAAGCACATACACCTACAGAGTTGTTGATAGGTGCCTTTATTGGTTTGCTACCTCAACTTATATTAGTGAATTACTGGTTATAAATAGAATTAAGACCACTTCGCTTCAAGAATCAAGAACATAGACTGAAGGGAATTAAGGATTGTATTTTTAAATAAGATAGCTTCTTAAAGATTTGGATTTTTATAAAATATAGAAAATCAACCCAAATTTAATGGCAGACATGTCTATGGTTTCTCCATCCAATTTGGCATCCTTATTTAAAATTGGGTTTAAAGAATAATAAATATGGAAATTCCAGGTGTTGTAACCAGCACTAAAGGTTAGTCCGTATTGAAGATTATTAAAATCACTTATATTACTGTTTTTTACTTTCCCTCCACTTCCTTTAAACTTCGTGGAGCTTGCCACCAAATATCCCATTTTAAAGCCTGTATAAATTCTCCAGAATTTATATTCGGTAGCCGTAGAGGTTCGCCACCTCACTTCCAAAGGCACTTCAAAAAGGTAAGTGGCAAACTTGTTTTTGGAATAGCTGAGATCTAGATCGTTTAAATTAGCATAGCTTATATTGCCCTTATCATCTTCAAACACATAAATATTATGGTTGTAAGAGTTAATGGAAGCTCCCAAGCCCAAGCCCAAGCCAAAATTTCTTCGTTTGTTTAAAGGAAAGTCCCTAATGTACCCGAAATGAAACCCACTGGAAAAGCCTGTTTGTGAAACGTCTTGAGGTTTATTTGCCAAGAGGTTATAAGTTATGGCTAGATAGAACTGATCTTCCCTGTATTTGGTGTCTACAACCTTGGAAGAATCTATGGCAACTTCTTGGGAAAAAAGTGTGGTTACGCACAAAAAAAGTAATGTAAAAGCAATTTGAAGCTTCATATTGATAGATACCATTTATATATAACTAAATATAAAACAAAAGGCGTTAAGATTGCTCAAAACGCCTTTAAATAATATAAAATTAAGAATTCAATTAGTTTTTCAACCCTTGTAAGGCATCACCTTTTTTGGTTGTATAATTAATTTTAAGTGCATTTACTTTACGTAATTCCTGTTTAATATCTGTAACCAAACCCATGTTGGCATCACTGTCCACTTTTAGGGCGGTAGTTAAAAACGGGATCAATTCTTCTCTTTTGGAAGCGCGTTCTGCAGCAATAAATGCTGGAATTTCAGAAACCTCTGCAAACTTATCGTTTAGCTGAATTCTGGCTTCGGTACCATAGGTAGATTTATAATTACTACTAGGTTTTCCTGCATAGATATACATTACCAAATCTTTTTTATCCAGCTTCTCAACTTGATCTGCAAATGGCAAGTTATTCTCAATCATAAGGGTGTTCTGTCTCATAACAGTTGCCACCATGAAAAAGAATAAGAGCATGAATACAATATCAGGTAAAGATGCTGTAGAGATAGCTGGCAAATCGCCTCCTTTTTTCTTTTTAAATTTAGACATATGTTTTGTTTATCTAATTAGACTTTTTAGGTTCTGCTTCAGAGAATTTTTGAGGAATTAAAATTTTAATTTCTTCTATCTTATCTTTTAATTTCGCTTTTTCTGCTGAAGGAGTTCTAGGATCTGAATAGCGTTTTTCTGCTTCCACAAAGCTCATTCCCAAGTTAGGAAAACTTCTTTCAAACTCTCTGTTTCTTAAGGTATTGTAAGCTGCAATTATTTCGTTTTGAACGGCTATATACGTATCGTATTTGGTAGCTCTATCACTTTGCAACGAAATAATGGCCTTATCGAAGTTATCCGAAGATCTCGGGTTTTTCTTTCCTTGACAACGCTTACAGGCATCAGGACCTGTTCCACCACCATTATCTAGGAAGGCAACAGCAGCTTTACGTAGGTCTTTTATTTGAATTACTTTTTCCTCTCCTCCTGTTTTTAAGAACAATTGGTTGTTTTTATTCACATTCAGTTGAAAAATGTTTTTCTCTTTAATAATAACATCTTCTTGTTCTGTATCATCAATTGGAGGCAGTTTTCTGTTTAGTCCAGAATCTGTCTCTATGGTTGTGGTAACCAAGAAAAATATAAGGAGTAAGAAAGCAATGTCAGCCATCGAGCCTGCATTCACTTCTGGTGCTGATCTTTTTGCCATAATTATTTATTAAATATTTTTTTAATTCCAGATAACGCCATCGCGCCAATTGCTATAATAGCCAAAGCATAGAATGCGTACAATCCTGCCCCAACATATTTAGAGGTTGCTTCTGTAATATCAACGCCTTTACTGGTAAAAGGTTCTAAATCCAAATCTGTTCCTGAAGACATGGCATAAGAAATTACAATAATCACCAAGAATGCCCCTACAGAAAGTAGGGTCTTTTTTATGTCACCTGCAAATAATCCTTTAATCACATAAACTAGAACTAAAGCTAGTATAAGCGCAAGGACTACATAAGTAACATACATCATATTGTCTATCATACCTTCGTTTCCGGACATAATCATTAAAGCGAATATGACACCTACTACTGAAAGTATTCCAACAATAATTTTTAATATTTTATGTAAACTCATTGTTTCATGTGTTTTTAGGTTATTATTACTTCTTGTTTCTAATCAATAAATCCATTAAAGTAATTGATGCATCTTCCATATCGTTTACAATGCTATCAATTTTTGCAATAATGTAATTGTAGAATACTTGAAGTATAATAGCAACAATTAGACCAAATACAGTTGTTAAAAGTGCTACTTTAATACCACCTGCAACTAAAGAAGGTTGCATGTCTCCTGCTGCTTCAATTTTATCAAAGGCTTGAATCATCCCGATTACTGTTCCCATGAACCCTAACATTGGGGCCAAAGCGATAAATAAGGATATCCAAGATACGTTTTTCTCCAATTGCCCCATTTGTACACCACCATAAGCAATAACGGCTTTTTCGGCAGCTTCGATACCTTCATCTGTTCTATCCAAACCTTGATAGAAAATGGAGGCAACAGGACCTTTTGTGTTTCTACATACTTCTTTTGCAGCTTCAACACCACCAGATTGTAATGCTTCTTCTACGTCTTGAGTTAATTTTTTAGTATTTGTAGTGGACAGGTTTAAAAAGATAATTCTTTCAATAGCAATTGCTAAACCAAGAATTAAACACAATAGAACGATCCCCATAAAACCTGGTCCACCTTCTATAAAACGTTTTTTTAGTTCTTGGTGAAATCCAAGATCTTCAGTTGCTGCCTCATCTGTAGCAGCTTCATCTTGTGATACACTAGCAACGGTTGCTGCTATTGATGCTGTTATGTTTGCAGTTGTATTTGCATTAACAGTTCCGAAAGCCATCATTCCGGTAATGGCTAGAATAGAAAATAATCTTTTCATTGTTCTTGTTCTTAATTTTATTAGTTAAAGTGTTAAAGATATAAAAAAAATACGATTAAAAAATAAAAATAACAGCAGAGAGGAAGGGATTCGAACCCTCGATACCCTTTTGGGGTATACACACTTTCCAGGCGTGCGCCTTCGACCACTCGGCCACCTCTCTAGTTATATTATTCAATAATACGATAGGCAAATAACAAAAAAACTTTTGAAAGCTAAAAATTTTGGAAGTTAATTTTAAGACAATTCTCCTCTTAATGATGTTTCAAATATGGTTTTGAAGGTGTTAGCCGAAATTTTTTCTCCCAATAAATACATTAATTTTACTATGGCTGCCTCTGTTGTGATGTCTTTTCCGGAAATTACCCCTATTTTTTTTAACTCTGAACTGGTTTCATACTGTCCCATATTGACACTCCCTCCAGAACATTGTGTGACATTTACTACTTGAAGCCCTCTTTTTATGGCCCGATCTATTAAAGTTATGAACCAAGGTTCTGTAGTGGCATTTCCTGCTCCATAGGTTTCCAAAATTATACCTTTTAAACTGGGATTATTGATTATTGCCTCCAAAATGGTTTTTGATATGCCTGGAAATAGTTTTATAAGTGCAATATTGGTATCCAATGTTTTGTGGACTACCAACTTTTTTTTGGTATTGGGTACAAACAAGGCCTCCTTGTTTATTTTAATATGAACCCCAGACTCTGCTAAATGTGGGTAATTTAATGACTCGAACGCTTCAAAATGCTCGGCATTTATTTTAGTGGTTCGGTTGCCCCTATATAATTTGTATTCAAAATACAAGCCTACTTCCCTAATAACCGGTTTGTTGTTTTTTCTTAAAGATGCCATTTGAATGGTGGTAATCAGGTTTTCCTTGGCATCTGTACGTAAATCCCCAATGGGCAATTGGGATCCAGTTAAAATTACCGGTTTGGCTAAATTTTCCAACATAAAACTTAAGGCAGAGGCTGTATAGCTCATGGTATCACTTCCGTGAAGCACCACAAAACCATCAAAGGCATTGTAGTTTTCTTCTATAATTTCTGCCATTTGCAACCAGTATTCTGGGTTCATGTTGGAAGAATCTATAGGTTCTTCAAAAGAAACGGTAGAAATTTTGCAACTCAACAACTTTAATTCCGGAATACGTTTTAACAAATTATTAAAATCGAAGGACTTCAATTCCCCTGTGTTTGGGTTTTTTATCATCCCAATGGTACCTCCTGTGTAGATTAAAAGAATGTTAGGGTTGTTCGCTTCCATACTATATTTTAAAGATGTCTTTAGAATTTTGAGTGGTAATTTCGGCAATTTTTTCTTGAGGCAAGGCATAAAGTTCCGATAGTTTTTCCAATACCTTAATTATGTAACTGCTTTCATTGCGTTTGCCTCGATAAGGTTTTGGCGCCAAATAAGGCGAATCGGTTTCCAAAACAATATGTTTTAAATCTATGAGATTGAGAAATTGGTCTATTTTTCCGTTTTTAAAAGTGACCACACCTCCTATGCCCAATTTCATGTTAAAGGAAATGGCACGTTTGGCCTGTTCCAAAGTTCCTGTGAAACAATGGAAAATACCAAATAAATCATCGCTTTTCTCTTCTTCCAGAACTTCAAAAATGTCATCGAAGGCATCGCGACAATGTATTACAATGGGTAATTTGTATTTCTTGGCCAATTGGATTTGATGCTTAAAGGCTTTCTTTTGAATCTCCAATGTGGATGTGTCCCAGTACAAATCGATCCCTATTTCGCCTATGGCATAAAAGTCACGTTTGGCCAACAGAGCTTCTACTAGAGCCAATTCCTCACGATAATTTTCCTTTACCGAAGTTGGATGCAGCCCCATCATTAAAAATACATGTAGTGGAAAGGCTTTTTCCAATTGCAACATGGCTTCTGTATATCTAGAATCTATGGCTGGAATAAAAAAACGCGATACGCCAGCATCTATGGCTCTTTGTATCATCTCATTTCTGTCATCAGCAAACGCTTCGCTATATAAATGGGTATGTGTATCGGTTATTATCATGTTGCAAAAGTATGGGTTCTTTCACAAATAACCTTAAGGACTTTTCGTGTTTTATACTGAAATATTGAAATTTTAAACCTATTAGGTTTTATCCCGAAATTTCTAGATTGTCAGGTCTGTTTGGATATTGATTTTGAAAAAAACCATTGCAACTGTGCACTATGGGATGCATTCCTTTAAAGCGATCCATCTCTTTGGAATAACTTTTCAAACAACTTTGTGCCTCATTTTAATCCAGTTTATCAATGAGTTCTTGCGCCTGTTGGTAATCTTCTGCTTCTTCGGGAAGGGTTTTCAACACATTCACACAAGCCTCTTCGTCTCCTTGCTTTAATTTACTCAATGCCAAATACCAAATGGCTTTGTTTTTATAAACCGAAGGGGTTTGTATGATGTTGTTGTAGAGTTTATCTGCTTCGTTGTACTTATTCAGTTCAACTAAGGACACGGCTCTGTAAAGCTGTAATTCTATATTGTCTTTGTCTGTTTCTAACATGTCTAAAAAATATCTTTCAGCATCTTTGTAATTATGGTTGTTAAAGGCTGTTTCTGCTTTGGTTGTTAAATTGTTTTGTGTCCCTCTAACCGTTAAACTGATGGATCCGTAATTGGCAAAATCATCGTAAACAGGACTTGAAAATTGTTGTGCTATAAAAAACCCAATGGCCAAAATAGCTGCAGCTGCCATAGAGTAATACCAAGGGTTCATCCGTTTGGTTTTTGAAGGTACTTGTTTGTTAAAATAAGCAGATGAAACACGTTCTAAATTGGCTTTGAAAGCTTCGGTCCCTGCTGTGTTTTTAATATGATGTTCCAAAAAACCAGAAGTTTCCTTATAGGCTTCAAAAGCTTTGTTAAAAGGGGCATCACTTTCCAATCTTGTTTCAAAAGCCTGTTTCTCTTCTAAAGACAAATGTCCCGAAAGGTAGTCTTCAAATAATATAAAATCTTGGTCTTGCATGGTTACGGTTTTAGGTTTTTATAACGTGGTGACTCTTGAACCATTTTGGTGAGTTTCCCTATACATAAGGACTTCTTTTTTCTGGCATAGGCATAGGTTACGCCTAGGCTTTCGGCAACTTTTTCCATGGATTTTATTTTAAAAGTGGCTGTCAGCAAGTCTTTACAGGCTTGACCCAATTTTTGAAACATGTCCTTAAACAAACTGTGTTGCTGTTCAAATAAGCTGGTTTCAAAAGCCAGTTCTTGAGCGTCGTCATCCTTAGATAGCACCTCTTCGTTAATTGTTACCTCTTTTTTGCCTCTTTTTTTTAACTGGTTCAGCCATTTGCGTTTACATAACAAGAAAAAATACGCGTCGAACGGACAAGTTAGTTGCAGACCTTTTTCGGTTGCTTGATGGTAAATGGTAATAATGGTTTCCTGGATAACATCTTTGGCATTGGCAACATCGCCACTGTTCTGTTTGATGTAGTTTATAACCTTTGGGGCAAACTTATCGTAAATGGTTTGAATAACAAACGCATTGTTTTGAACCAATCCATCGATATATTTTTGGTCTTCGTGATTTTTTTTATGGCTCATGAACCCTTGTATTTTCTACTAAAGTAAAAAAAGTTTCAGATTTATGGGTAACAATTTCAAAAAGGTTTTGATATCAGGTTGTAAGGGCAGAAAAAGCCATACAAACAAAAAATTAATTAATCCATTAAATTTTTAAGTCATGAAAAAATCAATATTAAGTATCGCAATGGTAGCCTTTTCCATATTATGTATCAAGGCTACTGAAAACAACAAGATCCTCAACACTTTTAATGAAGTGGTAACAATTTCTAAAGAAAACATGGTTCAGGTATTCGACTGGAATGTAACAACCAACAAAAGTACGTATTCAGGAACCTCATTAAATTTAGAGCACGCCAATAAAATGATTGCATTAGTTAGTGCAGGCGAGGTGGTTCTTGAGAAAAAAATTGAAAGCTTTTATATGCTTAATTATGAAGCCGAAGACAACAGTAACAGATTGTATTTTTGGGAAGTAGAAAGCACCTATGGCTATGCTAAAGGATTTTCTTCTTCTGAAGACGATGCCAACAGAATGATCCAACTTATTGCCAAAGGCGAGATTGTTACTTCAAAAGTGATTATTAGTGGTGTTGTTAAAGGAACTCCAAGAAAAAAAGCTCGAGTAAAGAAATAAAGATTGCTATTAATCGGGAACTGAATGGTAAAAACCAATTCAGTGAAAAGGGACTCTTCATGTATTTGAAGGGTCTTTTTTTTTTAATATAAATCAACCAGCAACTAAAGGTGCTTGAATAAAAAAACAAAAAAATAGGGTAACAAAATAATTATGGTGTTGATATAAAGGTGTAAAAACAAATTAAACCTTAAAACAATACATTATGAAACAATTAAAAAATATTGCATGTCTAGTACTTATAAGTTTATTTACTTTTTCATCTTGCGATAGCGACGATGACGCTACAAACAATGTTTGCGAAAACACTTATGTTAGCTCTATCATTACCAATGTTTTTTCTTCTTCAAACGGTTATGATGATTTACCGGAATATATGGACCTAGAAACGCATGAATACCGTATAAGAATTAATGCCATTGGAGAAATTTGCAGTATTGGATACCAAAATCCAAGTACTTGGACAGGAGATTACATCATGGAGGTAATAAATGAAACCTCAAACACTTCGTATTCTGGATTACACACCTTTTCTCAAGCACAACTGGATTATCAAAACATAACTCCAATTCCTGTAAATACTGGAGATATTATAAAAGTTGTACGCACCATAAACAACTATTCTGCATTAAACGAAACCATAGGGCGTGTGTTGCGAAAAGCAGATTATTCCAACGTTCCATATCCTATTGGTCAGGGAAGTGTTGAGTTTTTAAGTTCAAATTTCTATGGCTCTGGTGGCCCAGTCCAAGATTTTGCCCAGCCTTATATTCCTTTAGGCTTTAAAGTTTATTAAAAACTCCGTCTTCAGGTTTGTGGTTTTTTAAAGTGTCTTTTTGAAACCAAAGTCAACTTAAAAATAATTTGACAGCAAATACTCTTCAAATTTATGAAAGGTCTAAAAAAAATCAAAAAATAGGGTAACAAAACAGTTGCCCTATTTATATAAACATGAATAACAATTTAAATCCTATTTAATTATGAAAACAACAAAGCAAAGTCACAATTTTAAACTTATTAAAAATGTGAACAAAAACACCAAAAAGCTTCTTGGAACCCTTCTAATGGCAAGCTTATTATTTTCAAGTTGTGATACCAACGACGATGTTGATTATGTTCCAGCTCCAGATAGACCGTCAGCTCAAGAGTTTGCCAATATTAGAGAGCAAGCCTTGGAAAACGTAACGCAACATTTTCAATTTAATGCAGAGGATGGCCTTATTTCCTTAACCTCGGACAATGGGGTAACGATTTCAATAAACGGAAACTGTTTAACAAAAAACGGCAATGCTGTTTCTGGAACGGTAGATTTAGAATATGTTGAAGTATTTGAAAAAGGTAATATGTTAACCACAAACAAACCAACCATGGGTTTGATGCCTAATGGAGACAAAGCGCTTTTAATTACTGGAGGCGAATTCTTTCTGGAAGCCACACAAGATGGAGTTCCTTTGGAAACCAACTGTCCTTTACAGCTAAATGTCCCTGCTGGACTTACAGGAGCTCCAGACAACAGCATGATTCTTTGGACAGGCGTTATAGATGAAAACGGAGATCTTACTTGGGATGAAATGGAAGACGATCCAGCTGGTCAAGGCGAAAACGGGGTGTTTGTTGAAGGTACGGAATATTATGCCTTTTTTAATGACTTTGGCTGGACAAACATAGACAGGTTCTATAACGATCCTAGACCAAAAACCACTATTAATGTGGAAGTTCCAGAAGGATACAACAACACCAATAGTGCTGTGTACCTGTCCTACGATGGTGAAGATTCCGGACTAGCACATTTAGACACCTACGATCCTGAATCTGGATTGTTTAGTGAACACTATGGCCAAATACCAATTGGACTGGAATGTCATTTAATATTTGTAACCGAAGAAAATGGCAACTGGAGATATGCTGTAAAGTCCGTTACCATTGCAGAAAACGATATTATTGGTTTTTCATTCAACGAAACAGATACAGCTACAGAAGCAGAACTGACAGTTATTATCAATAATCTACCCTAATTTAACCTAAAGAAAAGCGATGGTTGTAAAGACCATCGCTTTTTGTATTTTAGCAAGAACCTAATTGAATGTATCATGAGATCATTTTTTACTTTTATTCTTTTATGCTGTTGCTTTCAATGGCTTTCTGCACAAAAAGCACGCTCTCAAGATAGTATTCCACGTGTGGCAACGATAATTCATCAAGTAGAAGGGGATGCCATTCAATTTTCACCGGAAACCCCAACCCTAGAACAAATTGCTGGTGCTCCAAAAGCGTTTTATTCATATTATTGGGAATTTGACGATGGCACTTACAGCAAGGAAAAAAACCCGAAACACAGCTATAAAAACCCTGGCGATTACGAAGTGAAGCTTTGGGCCACCAATCATTACGACACTGGAAAACCCCCTAGTTCCAGACCAAAAAAAATAACGGTTACCCAAGCTGATGCTTCAGCAAACGACAGTGCTTCCATGACCGAAGATTTCATGCTTCAACGCAACAGGGAACCGATGCCAGAAGAAGACATTGTTGTGATTATGAGCTATAAAAACTACTTGAATGATACCACAAACGGTAAACTGTTCCTCTTTTACAACGAACATAAATACAAAGCAGACAACTTTATAATGGAAGACATAAGAGCTTACCACAACGAAAAACGCACTCCAAAAGCCAATTTTGTTTACACAAATGCCATAGATGATTTTGAATATTCCTTATTGGCTTCAGCTGAAAAAAATGTTTTAAACCTAAAAGCCAAACCACAGGATTCCACCATAAAAACCAATTTACCATTAACCTTGGAAGAATCGAAATCTTATTACAGGAACTACGAACAATTTGAATTCAACAATTTAAAACCCAATGAAGAGCGCCATTTGTTTTTTACCCTAAAAACACCTCCAGAAATGCTCAAGGACACAAGTGCCATTATTTCCATACGTGGTGTGTATGTGCCAGATGTTAATTTTGACAACCACAAGGTAAAGGACATGGAGATGGAAATTGTAACCTCTCACGATCCCAACAGGATGGCCAGCAATGGTACGTTTATGAGTTATAGAACGGTACGTTTTAAAACCTTAAAGTATAAAATCAAATTTCAAAATAATGGTGAAGGACCAGCAAGAACCATTCGTTTGGAAACCGATATTCCAGACATGTTGGACAAATCGACTATTGAGGTTACAGACATGTATCCCAAATGTGACATCTGCCCAAAAGAAGAAGTAAATTACAGTTGTTTGGATACCACCTTTACAGATACCCAAGCCATTTTCACCTTTAAAAACATATACTTACCAGGTAGTGAACAAAAAAATGTGAAGGAATACGATTCCACCAAAGGCTTTGTTACATACCATATTAAGTTTGCCAAAGATTTTCATAAACAAAAAACCAAAAGCAGGACAGCCATTATCTTTGATAAAAACGAACCCATCATCACCAATTATTCCACAACCAGGTTTGCTCCTGGCATTTCCATAGGAGCCAAAGTGGGCTATAATGCTTTCCCATATCTAAAAAACTCCGAAAGTTACTTTCTTGGTGCCACCATCTCGCCCTATAAATCCTATAGATGGTATTGGCAAGTGGAGCTATTGAACAGTTTTCACAAATACAGTGATGACACTGAAACAACCGATGAATTGGTTGACAGCGGGCAAGGCTTTCTGTTTTTACAACGCACCACAACCAATAACAGCTATCGCAATGTGGACTGGGAAATCCCTGTTCTTGTGCGTTACAACATAAATAATTACATAGGCGTTGGCGCAGGATTGCAAGGCATGTTTAGCATAAGCGAGAAGCAAACCCAAAACGTTTTGGTAGAACAGTTTGAAGGTGTCACTGACAATTTTTTAATGAACAGTGCTACCTATTCCAACGAAAACAAAAACGGCTTTACCAATTTTAGAACAGGCTTGTTAGTCGATGTTACTGCTGGATTTGCTAGAATTGGTCCAAGTATTGGCGCACGATATGTCCTGAATTTTAAACAGGATTTTAGTTATTGGCAATTCTACGCCATTTGGAAATTTTAAAAAACCTATGTGAAACAGCTTCCTATGAAAAAAACATGGTACGGATTATTGATGTTCATGATTTGCCATCTTTCCTTTTCACAACATTTGGAAGAATCCATTTACACGGCTACCGAAACCTTTATAGCCAATAAAAACATACAGTCCCTTGAAACATTAAGTAAACAGGAAGCAACCTTTAAGTCGCAAGTTTCAACAAAAGACGAACACTTGGCATTTGTATTTTTACTTTGCAACAAGGCCTATTATCTAAAAGATATAAACAGGTTCCATCTGGCAATTTCCACCTACGAAACTGCATGGAAGCGTTATAACGATAACCGGCTTTCAAGTATTTCCGATTACGATATAATCGAGTATTGCCTAAAACCTTTGGGGAATTTATACACCAAAACCAACAATTATACAGATGCCGAAAACACCATAAAACAATACCTTTCTTTAGCCAAAGAAAACAAAAACAATACCCAGTACATTGCGGGAATCATAAATCTTTCTGTGCTCTATCAAACGCGTGGCATGCACCAATCGGTTTTGGATTTGATAGATAAAACCAAGCACATTTCAAATATAGAAACCAAACAAAAAGACAAATTAAACGCGCTTAAAGCCTCTAGTTTAATTGCGTTAAACACCTCTATCGCCAATAATTTAGATAATGATGTCATTTTTCCTAATTCTAAAGATATGTTCAACAAACAGCAACTGGAATACGAATTGGCATTGAAAAAAGGGAATTATGAATTGGCTTTAAAACATTTGAATCTTTCAGAAATATTTCAAAAAAAGGATTCGTTAACCAACAGGGACATTGCTAAGCATTTTGTTAAAAAGGCCCAATTACAGTATCTATTGCGTAGTTTTGAGAAAGCCAATCAAAATTTGCAATCGGCACTACACACCTTACTGCCCAATTTAAAACGAAAAACCATTCCTGAAAAAACACATCTATATGCAGAAAACACCTTTATAGATATTTTTGATTTGCTGGCGAGATTACAAAATAGCTCCGAAAAGGCTTTGGCCTATTACGATTTGAGCTTTTATGTATCCGGATTGTTAATAGAAAATCTAACATCCCAAGAATCGATAATCACCAATCAAGTTAGTAACAGAAAACGTAGCGAACATTGTATAGACCTGCTTTTTGAAAGCTATCAAATCCATTCAAACATTGAACTTTTTACGCGAGCCTTACAATATGCCGAAACCCATAAAGCTTATGTTTTAAAGGATGTATCCCGAAAAAAAACGCTCCTGGAGAAACATCCAACAGATACTTTATTGTTAAAAGAACAGCAACTTCTTGTAACACAAGAACAATTAACCAGTGTGTTGATAAAAACGCAATTAGGTTACCAAGCAACGGCAAACGATAGTTTAAACAAGCAGCTTTTGGATATAAGCATGGCTTTAAAAACCCTACAACAACACATTGACGCCACATATCCTGAGGAAAAACAGGCTGTAGATGTCCCTAAAATCCAAAAACAACTTGCATTGGATCAGGCAAACATCGTTATTTATTTTTATGGTGAACGTGCTATTTATCAGTTCATCATATCAGAAAAAAACACGGCTTTCTTAAAAATGACATTAGAGGAAAGTTCTAAAAAATCCCTTACAGATTTCATTCATTTATTCGATACGGCTTCAGCCATCAACAACAACATCCAGGATTTCACCAACCAAGCTTTTAACATGTATCGATTTTTACATTTAAATGAAACCATAACGGCGAAAAACCTCATTATTATTCCAGATGGCTTGTTAAACTTCATGCCATTTGAAGCCTTACTGACAGAAGAGACAACCAGCTTCAATTTTTCGAAAATGCCTTTTTTGGTGACCAAACAACAGGTAGTTTACAATTCTAGTTTGACATTTTATTTAGAAACACCTGAAGTGCCAGAAAACTCTAAGGTTTTAGGTATTTTCCCTGTATTCAAAAACAGCAATCAGCCACTTAGCTACTCTTTGGATGAAGCCAAAGCCATAGAAAAAGAAATGGATGCTACCATGTTTTTTAATTCTGAAGCCACCAAAAACAATTTTTTAAAATCTGCATCAAACCATAACATCTTGCATATCTCTACACATGCAAGCAGTGGCGATTTCATAAACCCAGCTTCTATGGCGTTTTACGACGAGCCCATGCTTTTAAACGAATTGTACAGTTTGAATATCCATCCCGAATTGGTGGTTTTGAGTGCCTGCGAAACAGGAATTGGCAAGTTGCAAAAAGGCGAAGGAGCCATGAGCATTGCCAGGGGATTTCAATATGCTGGTGCCAAAAACATTTTGTTTTCCCTATGGCAAATCAACGATGCTTCTACGGCAAATATGATGTCTTTGTTTTACAAAAACTATAAAAAAACTGCTTCTGCTTCAGTGGCCAACAGACAATCCAAACTATCCTATTTAAAAGACTCATCTATTAGCAACGTAAAAAAATCACCATATTATTGGAGCGCCTTTGTGTACTATGGCAATCCTGTTGATTTTAAAAAAGAAACCCCTAATATGCTTTATTATTTTTTTGCTGCACTAACTGTTATTATTGTTGTATTTTTATACGTCAAAAAACAAAAATGATTATGAGTGACCTGTCGCATTTAAACCTTAAAGACTTTCTTTTGGCAAAAGGCTATACAAAAATTAAGCTCAAGCTAACAAAAACCAATCATTTTGAAATAAAAGCCACCATTAATGGCGTAAAGGGATTGTTTATTTTAGATACAGGAGCATCCAGTTCTTGTGTGGGCTTTGAGGCTGTTGAAACCTTTAAGCTTAAAGCCAAGGATTCTGAAATTAAAGCAGCTGGGGCTGGAGCCACAGACATGCTTACCCAAATATCACAAAAAAACAATTTGAAAATTGGGAGGTGGAAAAAAGATAAAGTGGCACTTGTTTTATTTAATCTAACCCATGTCAATACAGCCTTAACAACACATAATTCCCAACCTGTGGATGGCATTATAGGAGCAGATATCTTAAAAAAAGGAAAAGGCATTATTGATTATGAAAAAAAGTATTTATACCTAAAACTATAAATCCGTTCTGTCTTTTTAACAAAAAAACTTATATTTAATAACTATTTCTACTATTTAAAAACCTATGCAGTCTTCCATTATAATAGCAGACGACCATCCATTAATCCTTAAAGGATTGAATGATTTTCTCTTGGAAAAAAAATACAATGTATTGGCCAGTGCAGTAAACGGCAAAGATGCATTGGAACTTATTGAAACCCATAAACCAGAGATTGCGATTTTAGATATCCAGATGCCATATTATACAGGTTTGGAAATTGCCGAAAAATGCAAAGCCTTAAACTATCAAACCAAGATTGTACTTATTACTTTTGAAAAAGACGAGACCATTTACAAGCAAGCAAAGTCCCTAGGTGTTTATGGGTATGTTTTAAAAGAATTTGCACTTACAGAAATAGAGCAATGTATTGATACTGTATCCAAAGACATCCCATATTTTAGTCCAGAATTATTGTCTTATTTAGAAGTTGAAAGCACACCCAAAGAATTAGAAACCTTAACTCCAACAGAGAAAGAGGTACTAAAACATATTGCTCAAAATAAAACAGCCAAAGAGATTGGAGACTTGATGTTTATATCTAATCGAACTGTAGAAAAACACAAAAGCCATATTATTAAAAAGCTTAATCTTGCTCCTATTCAAAACAGTCTTTTAATCTGGGCTAAAGAAAATCAAACTCTTTTAGAATAAAATATACGTAACGTTACGTATTGTTTGATGTGCTTTTAATCCCGATATTTGCTTTGCTATTAATTAGTTCTTAGGGAGAATTATGAAAGCTCTAGATAAATGTATTTGTCTGGAGCTTTCTTCGTTTATATACTTTAACTAATAAAAATACGTAACGTTACGTATTGTTTGGCATTCAGATTATTAGGATATTTACACTGCTATTAATCAATTACCTTTAAGGGAAAATTTATAAAACTCTGTGTGTTAAAAAGCACAGGGTTTTATTTCCTCTTAAAGATTAAAAGAAGTCCCTTAATCAAAATTTTTAAGTCATGGATGATGAGTATAATTCTATCAACAAATTTTTTATAATTGGATTGGTTATTGTTGTTGTAACGGTTATTTCCATTAATATTCTTGTTAATTTTTTTTAGTTAGTTATTTTCAAGATAAAAGCGCAATCTAAAAATTAGATTGCGCTTCCTTGTTTTTAACCTTCTGAGACTTATTTTTTAAAGTTTCAGCTATTTCCTATAAACAGACAAATATCTCTGGTTATAATTCCAGTGCTTTTTTAATATCGTTGTTCATTAACAACTCTGTTGGGTTTTCCAGAGCTTCTTTAACGGCAACCAAAAACCCTACAGATTCTTTACCGTCTATAATTCTATGGTCGTAAGATAAAGCCACGAACATGATTGGTCTTATTTCCACTTTACCATCAATGGCCACTGGACGTTCCACAATATTGTGCATGCCCAATATACCGCTTTGTGGCGGGTTGATGATTGGAGTGGATAACATACTTCCAAAAACACCTCCATTGGAAATGGTAAAGGTTCCACCTGTCATTTCATCTACAGTTATTTGTCCGTCGCGTGCGCGAATAGCCAAACGTTTCACTTCAGACTCTACGCCTCTAAAAGTTAGGTTTTCGGCATTTCTTATTACAGGAACCATTAAGCCCTTAGGTCCGGAAACGGCTATGGAAACATCCACAAAATCGTAAGAAATCATTTCATTTCCATCTATCATTGAGTTTACGGCAGGATACATTTTCAAGGCTCTCACCACAGCCAAGGTGAAGAAAGACATAAAGCCCAATCCAACTCCGTGTTTGTTTTTAAACGTATCTTTATACTCGTTTCTCAAAGCAAAAATTGGAGACATGTCTACCTCATTAAAAGTGGTCAACATGGCTGTTGTATTTTTGGCTTCAACCAAGCGTTCTGCAACTTTACGACGTAACATAGACATTCTACTTCTTGAAGTTCCTCTGGATCCACCCGTTGGTGTTCCCATAGATGGTACTGCTTTTACAGCATCTTCTTTTGTAACACGACCATCTTTTCCGGTACCAGAAATACTTGAGGCGTCCATGCCTTTTTCGGCTAAAATCTTTTTTGCAGCTGGACTTGCAGTTCCAGTAGCATAGGTTTTGGTTTCTGAAGAGGTCTCTGCTGTGCTAGAAGTGACAGCAGCTTCCTTTTTGGGAGCCTCCTCCTTTTTAGGAGCTTCCTCTTTTATGTCTTCCTTTTTAGGAGCAGAACTTCCGTCTGGTTTCGAAGCACTTGTATCTATTAAACATACAACTGCTCCAACAGCAACAGCATCACCTTCTTCTGCCTTAAGTGTGATGGTACCACTGGCTTCAGCTGGTAATTCCAGTGTTGCTTTATCGCTATCTACCTCGGCAATGGCTTGGTCTTTTTCTACATAATCTCCATCTTGCACCAACCAAGTTGCTATTTCTACTTCTGTAATTGATTCTCCTGGTGAAGGAACTTTCATTTCTAAAATCATAATGATAATTTTATTTGTAACCTATTTGCTTACGTTGTTTTTGTTCTATTTCTTTTTGTCCTTTTGTAATAAATAGTTTAAAGCTTCAGACACATCTTTAAACTGTTTGTTGTATTTGTGTTTATAGTTCTTAAAATACTATCTTCCTATATTTTTAACAACATCTCCCTTAACAGGCAGATAAACTCTCTGTAATTCGCCATTGACCAAAATCTTTTCAAAATACAATTTTCCTCCTGTGGCAATATTCATATCCAAGGTGTTTTGCAAACTTAAATGCAAATGAGGCTCTGATGTATTACCAGAATTACCACATTGCGCCAAAAGTGCTCCTTGTCTTATAAATTGGCCTTCCCTTACAACTATGGATTGATGCTTTAAATGTGCAAACAAAATATATTCTTTGTTGCTGGTCTCTAAAACTATGGTGTTTCCAGTAAGTTGTTCAGGGTTTAATTCTCCAGGTATGTTGTCCTCTACTCCTGTGATCACTTTTACTACTTTAGCATCGCAAGGTGCTATAATTTCTTTTCCAAAAGCAAAGTAACTCTCATTGTTTTTAGGGTCTCCCGTAAAGGATACGCCATCTTTCATTATCAAGATATCGTAAGCATATTTCTGGTTTTCATGGGCTACATGATAGTTTTGATCTTCTGTGGTCCCTCCCCAAAACACAAACCATTCTTCATGAAATGGCAATATCATTTTAGTTGTATTTCGCTCAATAACCTGAAGGTTTTCTGGTTTGTGATAAGTTATTTGCAAGCCACCTATTTTGTTGTTTTTATCTAAATAAACCAACATATCCCTCACTTCTGAGGCAAAAGTTACTTTATAGACATGAGCCAATTCTTTTAAATTTTTAAATTCAGTCTTGGAGATTTTGCCCAAGCTACTATTCAAATCTGCAAAAAAGGTTTTTGTTTTAGTTAAAGGCAAAGCCTTTTTCATATCGTAATTATACATATTATATATGGCATCATAATTTTGCTCATTAAAAAATGACACCAATTCTGACACTTCTTTTTTATAGTTTTCCTGTTCTTGCGAAAAAGAACCTAGAGTAATAAAAAATAATAATATAAATACGCTTTTTTTCATTTAACGTTGATTGTTTTTTGTTTTATCGAACACGTAATCAATGACTTCTTTATGACGTTTTTTAGAACGCACAGTACTTCCTGCTGCAGGAGCTCCGTATGCTCTTCTGGTTGCTGCCCTAAACGTTTTGGCTTCGTCCAGGTGCATTAACATATGACTGTAAGCTCCCATGTTTCTAGGTTCTTCTTGAGCCCAAACCACATCTTCGGCATTTTTGTATTTCTTTAAAATGGCTCTAATATCATCTACTGGAAGTGGAAACAATTGTTCAATTCTCACCAAGGCCATATCTTCCCTTCCTAATTTTTCTTGTTCTTCAAGTAAATCGTAATAGAATTTTCCAGTAACAAATACCAAGGTTTTAATGCTCTCGGCTTTTGCTCTTTCATCATCAATTAACATTCTAAACCCACCATTTGCAAATTCATCTACTGTGGAAACAACCAAAGGATGGCGTAACAAGCTTTTAGGTGTGAACACGATCAATGGTTTTCTAAATTTAGCTTTTACCTGTCTTCTTAACAAATGGAACATGTTTGCAGGTGTAGTACAATCTGCCACATACATGTTATCTTTAGCACAAAGCTGAAGATAACGCTCCATTCTACCAGAAGAATGCTCTGCTCCTTGGCCTTCATAACCATGAGGCAACAACATGACCAGACCATTTTGAAGTTTCCATTTATCTTCGGCTGCAGATATGTATTGATCTATCATAATTTGTGCGCCATTGCTGAAGTCCCCAAATTGGGCTTCCCAAATGGTAAGTGTTTTTGGACTTGCCATAGCGTAACCATAATCAAAACCTAAAACACCATATTCTGACAGCAAGGAATTGTAAATAAAGAATTTCCCTTGTTTGTCACTGATATTATTGTGCAATATAATTTCTTCTTCACTGTCCTCCACTTTTACCACAGCGTGTCTGTGGGAAAAGGTTCCTCTTTCCACATCTTGTCCAGAGATTCTAACATCAAATCCTTCTTCTAGAATAGAACCATAAGCTAAATGTTCTGCCATGGCCCAATCCAGTTTATCTTCGTTAAACATATCTTGTCTGGACTCTACCAAACGGGATATTTTACGTATAAATTTTTTGTCTTTTGGTAATGATGAGAGCACCTTGGCGATTTTAGCCAAACCATCTTTAGGGAAGGTGGTATCTACAGGTTTCATCATTTTATCTTCTTCAACCGTAAAATAATTTTCCCATTCGTTTTGCATGAATGGCGTAATAACGGTTTTGTCTTCTTTTCTTGAGTCTTCTAATTTTTCCTCTAAGGTCGCTTTGTATTCCTCTTCCAACTTATTTACATAAGCTTCATCAACAATCCCTTGAGAAATTAGCTTTTCGGCATAAATCTCCCTTGGATTTTTATGTTTTGCAATGGCTTTGTACAATTTAGGTTGTGTAAAACGTGGTTCATCCCCTTCGTTATGGCCATATTTTCTATAACCCAATAAATCTATAAACACATCGCGTTTAAACTGCATTCTAAAATCCAAGGCAAACAACATGGCGTGAACCACAGCTTCTGCATCATCTGCATTAACGTGCAAAACAGGCGAAAGTGTTACTTTGCCAACATCTGTACAATAGGTACTGGAACGAGCATCTAGATAGTTGGTTGTAAATCCTACTTGGTTGTTTACCACAATATGAATGGTTCCATTGGTTTTATACCCATCCAATTGGGCCATTTGAATGATCTCGTACACCAAGCCTTGACCTGCTATTGCTGCATCTCCATGAACGATAATTGGTAAAACCTGTGATGGGTTTTCAGCATATTTATCGTCTTGTTTGGCTCTAACAATCCCTTCCACTACGGCACCAACGGTTTCCAAGTGCGATGGGTTTGGAGCGATGTTCAAGTTAATTTTCTTTCCAGAATTTGTTATTCTATCGCTAGTCCAACCCAAATGGTATTTTACGTCACCATCAAACACTTCCTGTTCGTAATCTTTGCCTTCAAACTCGCTAAAAATATCCTTGGCCGATTTTCCAAAAATATTGGTCAAGGTACTTAAACGACCACGATGTGCCATTCCCATCACAAATTCCTTAACATCATATTCTGAAGCTTTTTCAATTAAGGCATCCAATGCTGGAATTAAAGACTCGCCTCCTTCCAATGAAAAGCGTTTTTGTCCAACATACTTGGTGTGCAAGAAACTTTCAAAAGAAACAGCTTCGTTTAGCTTTTTAAGGATGTATTTTTTTTGTTCTGCTGAAAAGTTAGGCTGATTGTCGTTAATGTTTAATTTGTCTTGAATCCATTTTATTTCTTCAGGTTTTCTAATGTACATATATTCAACACCTATGGAGCTGCAGTAAATTTTCTCTAAGTGGTTGATGATTTCCTGAAGGGTTTGAGACCCAATCCCAATAACTTCACCTGCACTAAAAACCGTGTTTAAATCGGATTTAGACAAGCCGAAATTCTCAATTTCCAAAGTAGGAGCATATTTTCTACGCTCTCTAACCGGATTTGTTTTTGTAAACAAATGCCCTCTTGTCCTATAGCCATCTATAAGCTTGATTACCTGAAATTCCTTGGTAAGGCTTTCCGAAACATGTTCGCAGGAGGCAGCTTCTACAGGCTGATCTACCATACCATAACTTTCGCTGCCAAAATCGAAGCCTTGAAAGAAGGCTCTCCAACTTGGTTCTACAGAATCTGGGTTTTGTAAATATTGGTCGTATAATTCAGCAAAGTAAGCTGTATGTGCTGCATTTAAGAAGGAATATTTGTCCATATAAAATGAAAAACTAAAACGTTTAAATAAAATTAATACAAAAGTACAACTTTTAGTAAAATTAGATATGCTTTTATTATTTTTATCCAACCTATTTTAACCAAAAACCCTATTATGAAAAAAAAATCCCTTATTATACACGAATCCAGGATGCTTATGCTGTTAATCTGTTTGTTTTCAGCACCTCTTTTTGCACAAGAAAACAATTACAGTCAAAAAAGTGATTTTTGGAATCATGTTCGGTTTGGAGGTGGTATTGGTTTGAGTTTTGGCAACAATTTCTTTAGCGGCACCTTGGCTCCCAGTGCCATTTATCAATTTAACCGACAGTTTGCTTTAGGGTTTGGGTTGAGTGGCACATACAATTCTCAAAAAAATTATTACAAATCCACCATAATTGGAGGAAGTATCATTGGACTTTTTAATCCAATTAATGAGATTCAAATCTCTGCTGAATTTGAAGAAAACAATGTCAGTATTGATTGGGACAGCAGAACAGGCTTTGCTAACGAAAATTATTGGTACCCTTCCTTATTTCTTGGAGCTGGCTATCATGCCAGGAACGTCACCATAGGCATACGTTTTGATGTGCTTTACGACAATTCCAAAAGCACTTATGCAGATCCTTGGATGCCATTTGTACGTGTGTATTTTTAAGAATATTGTTGTTTAAACCACACCTTTTGCCATTCTCTTTGTAGCAGCAAAAAGGTAACCTGTTCTGAAAGTGCCAACACATCGCTACCATCCAGTTGTTTTACTTTGTATTCTGGAACATCTATAATATAAAGCAGGTTTAGGTAATCCATGAATTTTTCCTGAATTAAAATGTAAATGGTTTCGTGCAAGATGAGTTTTAGGCTAGATGGCAAGACATCTTCGTTAAAACTCAAATCGATGTTGGCATATAAAAAATCCTTGTTTAGCTGTTGGACCAATTTATTGTATAAATCCTGTTGCAAGGACGCATCCAAAATCTCTTGAGTTGTTTTTAACTGTTTCATCATCATAAAACCATAGCTTTAAAGCCATTACACATTTCTACCCATTAATTGCTTTCCAAAAGCTATAAGGCCTAATTTATTTTTTTCAGACACATTTAAGTGGTCTAAAACCCTAAAAGCTTTATTGGTATAGGCCTCTATGGCTTTTTTGGTAGCCTCTGCAGAACCACTGGACACAAAAATTTGTTTGGCTGTTTTTATTTTTTCGGAATGGTCTGTGGTGTTCAAGCTGTATAAATGTTGCAGTTCGGTTTTTTTATCTGCTTCAGAAAATTCCACTGCCTTTAAATACAAATAGGTTTTTTTGTTCTCAATAATATCGCCTCCAACTTGTTTTCCAAAGGTTTTTGGATCCCCAAACACATCTAGGTAATCGTCTTGTAATTGAAAGGCAATCCCTAAGTTTTTACCAAATTCATATATAATATCTTGGTCTTCTTTTGTGGCCTGAGCCACTATGGCTCCCATTTTCATGGCTGCACCAACCAAAACAGCTGTTTTGTATTCTATCATTTTTAGGTACTCGGGAATGGTAACATTGTCCCTGGTTTCAAAATCAACATCAAACTGTTGTCCTTCGCAGACTTCCAAAGCTGTTTTACTGAACAATCTGGCCAAAGCCTGAAAAACGTCTGGACTATAATTCTCAAACAATTGGTAAGCCATAATTAACATGGCATCGCCAGAAAGGATACCAGTGTTCAAGTCCCATTTTTCGTGTACGGTTTCCTCACCTCTTCTTAAAGGCGCATCGTCCATAATATCGTCATGCACCAAAGAAAAGTTGTGAAACACTTCAATGCTCAAAGCTGCATCCAGCGCTTTTTTGTAGTCGCAATTAAATATTTCGGCCGTCATTAAAGTTAAAACTGGACGCAAACGCTTGCCTCCTAGTTTTAAAATATAATTTATGGGATTGTATAGAGATTCCGGTTCCCTTGGCTTGATGAAATTGTTTAAATAAGAAACAAAGGCTTCTTGATAAATTGATACTTGTTGCATCAAACAAAAATAGTGCAATTAAAGATACTTTTGCAATAAGTTTTTTGAATATTAACAAATTGTTAAAACTTTGGAAACTTTTTAGGTTTTTATAGTTTCCTATTGTACATTTGCCTCCTATTATGAGAGACAAGATACTTATTAATGCAGCAGACATGTTTTTAAACTATGGGTTTAAAAGCGTAACAATGGATGATATTGCCAATAAAATTGGGATATCTAAAAAAACCATTTACCAACATTTTGACACCAAAACCAAATTGGTGGAAGCTACTACGCTATACATGTTTGAATTTATTTCGCATGGCATAGATTGCATTTGTGCTTTAAACAAAAGCCCTATTGATGAAATTTACGAGATAAAAAAATTCACCATGGAGCACTTAAAGGATGAAAAATCGTCGCCACAGCACCAACTTCAAAAATACTATCCAAAGATTTTCGAAAAGTTAAAAACCAATCAATTTTGTATCATGCAAGACTGTGTCACAAACAACCTTGCACGTGGTGTGGCAGAAGGGTATTACCGAAAATCCATTGATATTGAGTTTATTTCCAGGCTATATTTTAACACCATGATGTGCTTAAAGGACCCAGACTTATTTCCATTGAACGATTTTTCCATGAGAACCTTAATGGATAATTTTTTAGAGTATCACATTCGTGGAATCAGCACAGAGAAAGGAATAGATAAACTAAACAGTATTATAAACACCAAACAAAACCACTAAAACTTACGTTCTAACAAACATGAAACACAAATCACTAGTAATAATTATGTTATGCTTTACTTCTTGGTTATTTGCCCAAGAAGTTCCAAGTAGTTTCACGCTACAAGAAGCCATAGATTTTGCTTTGGAAAATAACAGACTGGCAAAAAACGCCGTTAGGGACATTGAAGCTGTAGAAAAACAAAAATGGGAAACCACAGCCACAGGATTACCACAAATAAATGGCGCTGTAGATTACCAAAATTGGCTTAAGCAACAAGTGTCTTTACTGCCAGCAGAAATTGCTGGTGGGGAACCTGGCACCTTTGTACCTGTAACCTTTAGCCCAAAACAAAGTGTTAATGCCATGGCAACCCTAAATCAATTATTGTTTGACGGCTCTTATATTGTAGGCTTACAATCGGCAAAAGTGTATTTGGAAATCTCAAAAAATGCCAAGACCAAAACCGATTTGGAAGTCCGTCAAGCTGTAATAAATGCCTATGGCAATGTGTTATTGGCTGAAGAAAACTTACAAATAGTCAATAAAAACATAGAAGTACTTGAAATAAACCTTGACGAAACCACCAAGATCTATGAAAATGGTCTTGCTGAAGAAGAGAGCGTCGAACAACTGCAAATTACCTTAACCAGTTTGGAAAACTATCAAAACAATGTAGAACGTATAAAGGATTTATCATATAAAATGTTCAACATTACCTTGGGAATAGATTTATATGAAAACACTGTTTTAACAGATTCCCTTGAAAGTTTGACCCTTCAAAATATTTCTTTGGAATTATTGGAAGCCAATGAAAGTATTGAGAACAATATAGATTATCAAATTGCCAAAAACCAGGAAGTATCCAAAGAACTGCTTTTAAAATTAGAGAAAAGCACATTTTTACCTAGTTTAAGTGCCTTTGTTAATGCTGGCTACAGTGGATATGGCGAAAAATTTGAATTCACCACCAATAACCAGGAATGGTATGGGTCTTCACTTTTGGGTGTTAGCATGTCCATTCCCATTTTTAGTTCTGGCATGCGCAGTGCTGCTACACAACGTGCCAAAATAGATTTGGAAATTGCCAAAGAAGAACTAACGCAAACAGAACAACAGCTTAAATTTGATATAGCAAATGCAAAGAGCAATTATCGGTTTGCCATAGAAGAATTCGAAAACAAACGTCAAAACTTAAATCTGGCCGAACGTATTGAGCAAAAAAACCAAACCAAATTTTTTGAAGGGATCGCGTCCAGTTTCGATTTAAGACAAGCACAAACCCAACTTTATACTGCACAACAGGAATATTTGCAATCCATGTTCGATGTGATTGCCAAAAAAGCCGAGTTAGAAACCATACTAAACACTGTAAATTACTAAGCCATTAATTATATAACACTCATGAAAAACATACATCTCCTCTTTATTCTTGCCGTTCTTATTAGCTCTTGTGGTGATAAGGAAGCAAAATCATTTGAAAAAGTCCTAGCTTCTGATAATGTATCGGAACTAAAAGAAAAACGCAACGAAATAGATGCCAAACAACAACAACTGAACGAACAAATAAGCTTGCTTAATGAAAAAATAGCGCAATTGGACACGGTTAGGAAAGTTCCTTTAATTACCACCATTAAAGCCAAGCAGGAAGTATTTAACCATCATTTGGAAATTCAAGGGAACGTTACAACCAAAAACCTGTTGGTTATCACACCTGAATTTAATGGCATTTTAACCAATGTGTATGTTAAAGAAGGTGAAAAGGTGCGTCAAGGACAGCTATTAGCTAAAATTGACGATGGAGGCCTAAGTCAGCAATTGGCACAATTGGAAATTCAAGCCAATTTAGCCAAAACCACTTTTGAACGTCAAAAACGTTTGTGGGACCAAAATATTGGGAGTGAAATTCAATACTTACAAGCCAAATCCACCTACGAGTCTCAAGCCGAATCTGTAAACCAGTTAAAGCAACAAATAGCCAAAACCAATGTAACGGCTCCTTTTTCGGGAACCATAGACGATGTGATTACAGAGCAAGGAAGTGTGGTAGCTGCTGGACAAACACCTCTTATTCGTCTTGTAAATTTGGAAGACATGTACATTGAAACCGATGTGCCGGAAGGCTATATAACCAATGTTACCAAAGGCAAAAATGTTATAGTGGAATTTCCTGTATTGGGAAAAACCATCGAGACCAAAGTACGCCAAGCAGGAGATGTTATCAATCCTGCAAACAGAACCTTTAAAGTGGAAGTTGGTATACCAAACGAAGACAAATCCATTAAACCAAACCTAACAGCACGTTTAAAAATTAACGACTACACCAATCCAGAAGCGATTCTTATACCACAAAGCATTATTTCAGAAAACGCAGAAGGGGAGCAATATGTGTATGTTGTTACCAATAAAAACTCCAATGGTGAAGCAGATGCCAAACGCATTATCATTAAAACCGGAAGAACCCAAGGAGATGTCATAGAAGTGCTTGAGGGCATTGACGATGGCGCAGAAATCATCAAGGAAGGTGCACGAAGCGTTAAGGATGGACAAATTGTGAAAGTGATCAATTTACCAAACCAAGACGAGACAACCGATAATTCTAACGACTAAAAAGTAACATTCAATGACTAAAAAGAAAAAACAAGTCGATAAGGAATTTGGTTTATCATCCTGGGCAATCAACAATAAAACCACCATGTATGTCCTTATTCTGGTGATTTTTTATTTAGGCGTTGCTGCCTTTTTCGACATGCCACGTGAAAATTTCCCTGAAGTAAACGAAACCAAAATCTATGTAAGCTCTGTATACCCAGGAAACACGGCAGAAGATGTTGAAAAACTCATAACGGACCCACTGGAAGATGAGTTAAAAACAGTGAGCAATGTGGTAGAAATTACCTCAACTTCCCAAGAGGATTTTTCCATGATTATCGTGGAATTTGATGAACACCTTACAGTAGAACAGGCCAAACAAAAAGTAAAAGACGAAATAGACACCAAGACAGCAGGAGAAGATTGGCCAATGTCCAATGGTGCCAAAGTAAAACCAGACGTGTTTGAGCTGAGCCTTTCGGAAGAAATGCCCATTTTAAACATTAATATTTCTGGTGATTATCCCGTTGAAAAACTCAAGGAATATGGCGAATATCTTCAAGATGAAATTGAAGACTTAATGGAAATCAAACAGGTGGATATTCGTGGTGCCCAAGAAAAAGAAGTTGAAGTTGCAGTGGATATCTATAAAATGATGGCTGCCGAAGTTACCTTTTCGGACATTATAGGAGCCATAAACAATGGAAACGTGACCATGTCTGCCGGAAACCTAAAAACCAGTGGGCAACGAAGAACCATTAGGATTCTTGGGGAAATTGAAACGCCAGACCAGCTTAAAAATTTCGTGGTAAAATCTGAAGAAGGTCATGCCATTTATTTAAAAGATGTGGCAACTGTATCATTTCAAGAAGAAGATAAAACCACATTTGCCCGAGAATTTGGAGAACCTGTGGTCATGCTGGACGTAAAAAAACGTGCTGGTAAAAACATGGTCGCTGCTGCCGAACAGATACAAGTTATTGTTCAAGATGCCATAGACAATGTATTTCCTCAGGATTTAAAAGTCACCATTGCCAACGACCAATCTTCAGTAACCATAGGACAGGTAGACGATTTGGTGAATAACATTATTTTTGGTGTTATCTTGGTGGTAACCGTTTTAATGTTCTTTTTAGGGTTTAAAAATGCCATATTTGTAGGTTTTGCCATCCCAATGTCCATGTTTATGTCGCTCATGATTTTAAGCATGTTAGGACAAAGTTTAAATACCATGGTCCTTTTTGGGTTGATCATGGGATTAGGAATGCTTGTGGACAATGGTATTGTAGTGGTGGAAAATGTCTATCGTCTCATGGACGAAGAAGGTATGAGCCGAATTGAAGCAGCCAAAAAAGGAATTGGGGAAATAGCTTTTCCTATTATAATTTCTACAGCAACAACCGTAGCAGCTTTTATACCTTTAGGCTTATGGCCTGGTATTATGGGTGAATTTATGATGATACTACCAATCACGCTTTCTGTGGTTTTGGGATCTTCATTATTTGTTGCCATTTTCTTTAACTCCGTTTTGGTGTCTCAGTTTATGAATACCGAAGATAAAAACATGCCACTTAAAAAAATTGTCAGAACCACAGTTATTATGGCTGTTTTAGGGATTTTGGTATTTATTGTTGGTGGTGAGTATCGAGCTCTTGGAACCCTAATGGTATTTACTGCCATTATGCTTTGGATCTATCGTTTGTTTTTACGAAAATGGGCCAATAGCTTTCAAACAAAAGCGCTTGTAAAATTAGAACGTTGGTATGAAGGCCAATTGCGTTGGGCACTATCTGCTAAGAAACCATATATTTTGACTATTGGTACTTTTGCACTATTGATCTTGGCTTTTGTGGCTTTTGGGATTTCTTTATCAACCCAACGCACCAAAGTGGAATTCTTTCCAGACAACAAACCAAATCAAATTATTGTATATATAGAATATCCACAAGGAACTGCCATTGAAAAAACCAATGCCATTACCAAAGAAATAGAAAAAATTGTTTATAAGGTTATAAACGATGACCAATATACAGATGGAAACTACAACTTTATGGTTGAAAGTGCAGTCTCGCAGGTAGGTGAAGGTGCCGGAAACCCTCAAACGGATAGTGGTTCTTCTGCCGAAATGCCTCATAAAGCAAAAATAACGGCATCCATGAGAGAGTATAAATATCGTCGTGGAGAAGATAGTGAATTGTTACGACAGAAAGTACAAAAAGCCTTAGTTGGTATTTTCCCAGGCGTACTTATTTCTGTTGAAAAAGATGCCAATGGACCACCTGCTGGATCTCCTATCAATATTGAAATTGAAGGTGACGATTATGACGAGTTGATTAACACGGCCGAAAACATGCGTGAGTTTATCAACAACAAGAACATTCAAGGTATTGATGAACTTAAAATAGATGTCAATAAAGACAAGCCATCCATGAGAGTGGTTATAGATAGGGAAAAAGCTGGAGAATTAGGCATTAGTGCTGCCCAAGTGGGACAACAGTTACGTAACTCTATTTTTGGTTCTAAAGCTGGCATCTACAAAGAAGGTGGTGACGACTTTGATATTTACGTGCGTTTCAATGAGGACAACCGTTACAACACCAGTGCACTGTTTAATCAAAACATCACATTTAGGGACAATACGGGACAAATAAAAAGCATCCCTGTTTCGGCCATAACCAAACATGAAAACAATTCTGGTTTTAGCGCCATTAAACACAAAGACACCAGACGTGTGGTAACCGTTTACTCGGCTTTATCTCCAGGATTTACAGATGCAGGCGCCATTGTTGCCCAAATTCAAAACGAGATGAAAAGCTTTAAAAACCTACCTAAGAACATCAAAATAGATTATACAGGTCAGATTGAGGAGCAAAACAAACAAATGGCCTTTTTAATGGGTGCTTTTTTTACTGGGTTGGGACTTATTTTTTTCATCTTGATATTTCAATTTAATTCCATTTCAAAGCCAGCTATTATTATGTTGGCCATCTTTTTGAGTTTTATAGGTGTTTTTGGAGGCTTAGTGATTACAGGTAGTGCTTTCGTAATCATGATGACCATGGTTGGTATTATTTCCTTAGCAGGAATTGTGGTGAATAATGGTGTGGTACTGCTGGATTATGCGCAATTGTTAATTGATAGGAAAAAACAACAACTTGGATTGGATGACCAGGAATATTTAAGTAAGGAAGATTTATTTGAAAGCATTGTAAAAGCTGGTAAAGCCCGTTTGCGTCCGGTACTTTTAACAGCCATTACCACCATTTTAGGCTTAATACCTTTAGCCATTGGGTTAAACATCAATTTCTTTACCTTATTTAAAGAGTTTGATGCCAATATTTACATGGGTGGAGACAACGTGGTTTTTTGGGGCCCTTTGGCCTGGACCGTTATTTATGGTTTATTGATAGCCACGTTTTTAACACTTATTGTGGTACCTGTATTGTTCTTTTTATCCATGCAATTAAAAATGTGGATTCGTAACAAAAGAGCAACAACAGATCTTATTTAATTACCTTCCTTTTATTCTCAATTAGAAGGATTGATTAATAGCGGAAAAAGCCTCGACAAATGTTGGGGCTTTTTTATTTGATAATCGGTTAACTTCCTTAAATTTGCAACCTATTTAAATAGCTTGAAATAAAAATTCAAGTTTAATATTCCAATATATGTATAGAAGTCATACCTGTGGTGAGTTAAGGGCATCACATATCAATAAAGAAGTTACACTAGCTGGTTGGGTACAAAAATCCCGTGACAAAGGGTTTATTGTTTGGGTGGATTTACGCGATCGCTACGGCATCACCCAATTGGTTTTTGATGAAGAACGTACGCCTAAAGCCATGATGGAAAAAGCTCAAAACTTAGGTCGTGAATTTGTGATTCAAGTGACCGGAACGGTTATTGAGCGAGCTTCCAAAAATCCAAACATCCCAACAGGTGACATAGAAATTTTGGTTTCTGAACTGACTGTTTTAAACGAAGCCTTGTTACCACCTTTTACCATTGAAGACAAAACCGATGGTGGCGAGGATATTAGAATGAAATATCGTTATTTGGATATTAGACGCAATCCTGTGAAAAACAGCTTGATTTTTCGTCATAAAGTCACTCAGGAAGTTAGAAATTATTTGTCCAAAGAAGGTTTTATTGAAGTAGAAACCCCATATTTAATCAAGTCCACTCCAGAAGGTGCCAGAGATTTTGTGGTACCAAGTCGCATGAACCAAGGACAGTTTTATGCCCTTCCACAAAGTCCGCAAACATTTAAGCAGTTGTTGATGGTTGGTGGCATGGACAAGTATTTTCAGATTGTAAAATGTTTTAGGGACGAAGATTTACGTGCCGATAGACAACCTGAATTCACGCAAATAGACTGTGAAATGGCTTTTGTGGAGCAAGAAGATATTTTAAATGCGTTTGAAGGTTTAACCAGACACCTTTTAAAGGAAGTGAATGGTGTTGAAATAGACCAATTCCCACGCATGTTGTATGACGATGCCATGCGCTTATATGGGAACGACAAACCAGACATCCGCTTTGGGATGGAGTTTGGGGAACTGAACGAGGTAGCACAACATAAAGATTTTGGTGTTTTCAACTCTGCCGAATTGGTTGTTGGTATTGCTGTTCCCGGAGGAAATGCTTACACCAGAAAAGAAATAGACCAATTAATTGATTGGGTAAAACGTCCACAAGTTGGCGCATTGGGTATGGTATATTGCAGATGCAATGACGATGGAACCTATAAATCTTCAGTTGATAAATTTTACGACCAGGACGATTTGTCCAAATGGGCTGAAGCTACTGGAGCAAAAGCTGGCGATTTAATTTGCGTACTTTCAGGAGATAAAAATAAAGTAAGAGCCCAATTAAGTGCCTTGCGTATGGAGCTGGCAGAACGTTTGGGATTGCGAAATCCAAACGAATTTGCACCTCTTTGGGTGATGGATTTCCCACTTTTGGAATGGGATGAAGAAACCGAACGTTATCATGCCATGCACCATCCATTTACTTCGCCAAAACCTGGACAGCTGGAATTATTGGCTACAAATCCGGGAGAAGTAAAAGCCAATGCCTACGATTTGGTGTTGAACGGAAACGAAATTGGTGGAGGTTCCATAAGAATTCACGACAAAAAAACCCAGGCCTTGATGTTCGATTATTTAGGTTTTACTGAGGAAGAAGCCAAAGCCCAATTTGGATTCCTGATGAATGCGTTTGAGTATGGAGCTCCTCCACATGGTGGTTTGGCTTTTGGTTTGGATAGATTGGTTGCCATTCTTGGTGGACAAGAAACCATTCGGGATTTTATAGCCTTTCCTAAAAACAATGCGGGTCGCGATGTGATGATAGATGCACCTGCTCCCATAGACAATAAACAGCTGGAAGAGCTAAGTTTAAAACTCAACTTAAAATCATAAGACAAAAAATCCTGCAATTGCAGGATTTTTTAGTAGTTTTAATTCATGAGAAAGAAGCTTGTAAAAATCGTTTTATATACAGCATTAATCTTTACCATAATTCTGTTTGGGTTATATACCTATGCTTATTTTATGATGAATTCATAACCTATTCAGTAAATAAATAGCACTATAGAATGCACATAAAAACTTTAATAAAACAATTTTTAATTTGGAGATACAAACATATCTCACAGAAAAACTTTGTTTTGTTTTTAAGCACCTTTGTTGGATTATTGGCTGGTTTGGCTGCTGTAACCTTAAAAA
The DNA here is from genome assembly GCF_963971605.1 of uncultured Xanthomarina sp. NCBI lineage: Bacteria > Pseudomonadati > Bacteroidota > Flavobacteriia > Flavobacteriales > Flavobacteriaceae > Xanthomarina > uncultured Xanthomarina sp. The sequence continues at coordinate 8,906 of NZ_CAXATZ010000012.1, read as the reverse complement.
ACATTACTTATTTCATTCAAAACACACTGGAAAAAGGGATTGTTTTTTCAGAAAACCATCTGTATTTTATATTGCCTATTATAGGATTACTGATAGTATATCTTATAAAAAAATACATGTTCAGCAAAAAATTGACGCCTTCGGTACCTCCTTTTATAAAACGAGCCGTTCCGTCACTTTTATATTCTTTGCTAAGACAAAAAGGGCTTCTATCCTATAAATTAATCTACCATCCCTTGATACTAGCTCCACTAACAGTTGGTTTTGGTGGTTCCGTTGGGTTGTTGGGACCTGCCATTACTTCTGGCTCTGCCATTAGTTCCAATTTAAGTAGGCTCATGCACATTGATAAAAAAACACGTACGCTACTTATTGCTTGTGCAACGGCTGGAGCTGTAGCTTCCATGTTTAAATCTCCCATTGCGGCCATAGTTTTTGCTGTAGAAGTGTTTAGCCTGGATTTAACCTTTGCGTCTTTACTACCCTTATTGATTGCTTCTATCTCTTCTGTGTTAACATCTTATTTTTTCCTTGGAGATGAAGTTTTATTCAATTTTACGCTTACTGATAAATTTACCTTGCATGATACTGCTTTTTATATAATTCTTGGTATTGGAACAGGTGTGGCGTCTATTTATTTCACTAAAATATATTTTGCGGTTTACGCTTTCTTTGACAGATTTAAAACCAGATTTTCCAAATTACTGGTTGGAGGTTTGGCCATAGGGATCATGCTTTATTTTATTCCTCCATTATATGGTGAAGGTTTAAGTTTTACAAAAGATTTGTTTGATGGAAACTACTTACACGCTTTAGGCTCCAACTTATTTGATGAATATTTGGATAATATTTGGGTAGTTATCGTGCTACTTATTGGGTTTACGGTTTTTAAAGCCATAGCCATGACCACAACCTTTGCTGCTGGTGGTGTTGGCGGTGTTATAGTACCTACAATGGTTATGGGAAGCGCCTTAGGGAATGTAGTTGCCAAAATAGTTAATAATATTGGGCTTGGACACCAAGTTTCCGAATCCAACTTTACACTGGTTGGAATGGCTGGTCTTATAGCAGGTGTTATTCATGCGCCTTTAACTGCCATTTTTTTAATTGCTGAAATTACTGGAGGCTATGAGCTGTTTTTACCTTTAATGATAACTGTTGCTATTTCATATATGATTACTAAAAATTATATGGAACACACCATTTATACGAAAGAATTGGCTGAAAGAGGTGATTTACTGACGCATGACAAAGACCAAAATGTTCTAACTTCCATGAGCCTTGACAGTGTTATTGAACAAAATTTTATTACCTTAAACCCAACAATGTCTTTAGGCGACATGTTACATAAAGGTGTCTCAAAATCCAATAGAAACTTGTTTCCTGTTATTAATGAGGACCATGTTTTGGTTGGAATTATTCTTTTAGATGATATTAGAAGTATTATGTTTGACCAATCTTTGTACCATTCTACATCTGTAGAGACTTTTATGCAGTTACCTCCTGGACACATTGACTATGAAAAAGACAACATGAGAATGGTTATGCAAAAATTTCAAGATACCAATGCATGGAATTTACCTGTTATTAAACAAGGCAAATATTACGGTTTTGTTTCAAAATCCAAATTATTAACGGCATACAGACGCGAATTGTTAAACTTTACCCATTAAACACACATGAAATACCTAATTGCATTCTTTTTTATTGCTTCCATAAGTAGCATTGCTTGTGGTTATTTCCTAGATGTAGCTTATTCACAAAAACTCATAGGCTTTGGAGTTGTTGGGCTTTTTCTGGTGGTTTTTCCTTTGTTTTCCTATTACAGATGGAAAGATAGAAATGTAAAAGATTATATGATAACCAAGGAGAGTTTAGAAAAAATGAGAGAATACAATAATAAAAAAGAGTCTTAATTTAAGTTTCGTTTTTCTATAAAAAAGCGTTTTAACAGCTGTGATGCCTCATCAGCTAATATGCCTCCAACCATGATGGTTTTTGGATGTAATTTTGTTTTTAATTGGATGCATCCTCTTTCTTCATCCCTCGCTCCATAAACAATTTTGCTAATTTGGCTCCAATACAATGCTCCTGCACACATTTGGCAAGGCTCCAATGTTACATAAAGTGTACAGTTTTGAAGATATTTACCCCCTAAAAAATTGGAAGCTGCTGTTATGGCTTGCATTTCAGCATGAGCAGTAACATCGTTTAACAGTTCGGTTAAATTATGAGCTCTTGCAATTATTCGGTTATCAATTACTATAACTGCTCCAACGGGAATTTCACCTTTCTCAAAAGCCATTTCGGCTTCTTGAAGGGCTTTCTTCATAAAATAGGTGTCACTAAATACGTTTTCCATAGGTGTAAAAATAAAAAAAGACAGCTAGTAATTACCAGCTGTCTTAATTTTTTCATTGAAAAAATCAATTAGTTTTTAATAACTTTATGATTGGCACTAAATGATTCTCCGTTTATATTCAAGATATAAATACCGGATTGCAATTGATTGAGATCCAATTCTACTTGGTTAAACAATTCTACTTTTTTAGAAAGTACTTGTCTTCCGTTAATATCAGTTAAAGAAAGAGTTACCTGACCGTAGTTTTTGTTTGTTTTAATAAACAAACGATTATTGGTAGGGTTTGGATACACTTTGTAACTGTTGGAGTTAAATTCATTTACACTTAAACTGGTACAATTAGCCAGAGTAGGATCATCAGATGGAGGCATTGCAAAATCTTCCACTTGGTCTGTTCTGCTAAAACCATATCCTTGAGAGGCATCTAAGCCTACACCTCTATTGGCAAACACGTCCCAAATTAAACATTGGTCTTCGCCACCGGTTAAAGCCATATCTGCTGTTAAAATAGCATCTCTACCAGTAACAAATCCTGGGCTGCAACCTTGTATTTTTAGACCATCTATAACTACTTGCATGACTTTATTGTTCCCCCCAGTACCATTGTATAAATCTGGATCGAAACCATACTTATCTACATAGGCCCATGTTAAGTCCCATAAAATAGTACTCCATATAAATCCAATACCATGTGGTGCAGCCACGTTTGCTGCATCATTAGTATCATTATATGTATAGTCATTAACAGCAAAATCTGTGCTATAAGGTGCTAATCTAATACCAATCCCATTGGTTGGTTGGCCTGTAGCGTAGGTTCCAATTCCTCTTGGGTCTTCTGGCTGATCTCCAGGTTGCATCGTCAACATTAACCCAAACCAGTCAGACCATCCCTCTCCCATTTGTTCAGGGTTGGACAAGCAGTTTGTGGCTGGACCTCCTGTTAACCTGGTTGAGATACCATGACCATATTCGTGAGCTACAATGCCATTATCGAAACTTCCATCTCGCATATAGTTACCTGTTCCTTGAAGGGTAACATTAACGGTTTCTGTTTGCATTTGAGAAATTAACAATTCACCATTTGTGTAGTTCATAAATACAGAAGGAATGGTAAACGGTGGAGTGACTTCTCCAGCCATATTTACGTATTCTGCGTAATTAGGGTCGTTAGTTGGGTTATTATGATTTACAACTATAACAGCAATGGCTCCTGCATCTTGAGCATGTTGAATTTTATCCACAAAGGCACAATTACCTCTTCTAACCACAGCAATTTTACCAGCAACACTAGAAATTGGGTTACAGCCTTCTGAAGGAGCAGCAGAACTATCATTAACAAGCTCCAAGTCTCCTGTAACAGGTGTTTCACCAATTCCGGTAATATTGTTTGGTGGTGTAGCTGCAGGGTTAACAGCTGGATAAGGACCAGCAATAGGAGTGTTATTTACTGTAACTAGATTTTGTATTCCTCCTGGAGCAGACCATAAATACATTTGCATTCTTGGTGCATTTCCATCAACTGGTGTTGCAAAATTAGCGTTGTTAGTGCCTCCTCCATCTTGTCCTTGAGCTTGAACAGCATCGTTTCCTACACCTCCATTGCCATAATTGTTTTGTTGAAAGTTTCCAGACACTTCATCAAAACCATAACGGTACCATACATCGTGCATCACATTGCTAACATAAAACATGTTTGTAACCGATACATCTTGATAACCCAATGGTTCTTGACTTAGGTTTAGTGAAAAATCAAAATTTAAAGTTGCAGTCCCATCTGGTGAATACCCAGGCGTATCAGAGTCTGCTGTATCTTCATAAGCATAAACATTGTTTCCTCTTGTTATGGTATATTCAGCTCCTGCTACTCCATTGGTATCGTGCCATCCATATGGGGAAGCCGTATCATCTGCTGGGGAACTTAACAGTGTTCTTCCTCCAAAACTAGGCGCTTCAACGGGAAAGGCGAACACATGGTATTGAGAACCGTCAGCAACCATAGCATTGGGCTTAAATAAAGTGAAATCTGTATTGGTATTTGTGTGAAAGTCGTGATTAGAGTGATCTCCATCACCAAAATTACAAGACACAACCCAATCAGATTTATCAATAATTTGGCCACTTATTGCATCTACTCGTACGCTCCACCAATGTTTGGAGTCAAGTGTGTTTAGGTTTAAGTCCCAAGCCAATTTTAAAGCATCTTCAGCTTCGGAGTAAGAATACACCAATTTTACAGGTATGTTTGTTTGAGAAACACCTGCTCCGTTAAAAACGAATTCATTATGCTTGGTAGAAATCAATTCCAATCCTTGAACGTTTCCAAGATTCAATTGTGAGGCTGCGTTTTCCAATGCGTCCTGTGCATTAATTTGAGCAGTTATGGTGTTTAATTTTTGGCTAACTTGACCAATAAAATTATTGGCATAGTAAAAAACTGCATTGTCTTTAATGGCCACACTAGAGGTTGCATTAAAAATCTCAATCCCTTGATAACGTTGATTTACAAATACATGGTTAATTTTAGTACTCTTAGAGAAGTACTCGTTACTAACATATAAATCCTGAATATCCGGTTCTGTAAGTTGATATGTAGCTAAATTTTTGGTTAAATAAGTCTCGATAAGACTGCCATACTCTGAATCTGAAAGGTTGTGCTGGGCAAACCCAATAAATCCAAATAATAACATGCCAATTATCACAAATTTTTGGGCGTAATTATTTTTCATTTTTTAGTTATTGATTTTATTTAATGTAACAAATATAGGTCTCAACATTTTATAATAACAATAAATAAGTAAAATACTTATCAAAATCACCAAAATAACTTCTATTTTAATAATTTTACCAAATCAAATAAAGCAATGATTACAGATATATTAAAATCCATTCATAGTCCTGAGGAGCTAAGGAAGTTACCCATTAAGCAACTTCCGGAACTTGCTAAAGAGCTTAGACAGTTTATTATTCAAATTGTTGCTGCCAAAGAAGGACATTTAGGAGCCAGTTTAGGAGTTGTGGAATTAACCATTGCTTTGCACTATGTTTTTAATACACCCAAAGATTTGCTTGTTTGGGACGTTGGTCATCAGGCTTACGGACATAAAATATTAACTGGAAGAAGGGATGTTTTTCACACAAACAGACAAATTAAAGGTCTTAGTGGCTTTCCAAAAAGAGAAGAAAGTGAGTTTGACACTTTTGGTGTAGGCCATTCTTCAACCTCTATTTCGGCTGCTTTGGGAATGGCAATTGCCAACCTATTAAAAGGTGAAAACAGACATCACATTGCTGTTATTGGTGATGCCTCCATTGCAAGTGGAATGGCTTTTGAAGGCTTAAACCATGCTGGTGTTACCAAAGCCAATTTATTGGTTATCCTAAACGACAATACCATTGGGATAGACCCTTCTGTAGGTGCTTTAAAACAATATCTTACCAATGTTAAAAAAGGAACCCAAAAACAAGACAATATTTTTGAAGCTTTAAATTTCGATTACTCAGGTCCTATTGATGGTCATGATATTTTTAAGATCATTTCAGAACTAGAGCGTTTAAAAACAGTAAAAGGACCTAAATTTTTACATGTAATTACCAAAAAAGGGAAAGGTCTTAAACAAGCAGAGGACAACCAAGTCACCTATCATGCACCAGGAAAATTTGATGCCATTACAGGTGAGTTAAGTAAAAAACTAGATTTTAAACAACCTCCCAAATATCAAGATGTATTTGGTTTAACCTTAGTGGAATTAGCCAAAAAAAACCAAAAAATAATTGGAATAACTCCTGCCATGCCAACTGGAAGTTCTTTAAAATATATGATGGAACAAATTCCTGATCGGGCTTTCGATGTAGGCATTGCAGAACAACATGCTGTAACACTTGCTGCAGGTATGGCCACACAAGGATCCGTTCCGTTTTGCAACATTTATTCCACATTTTTACAAAGAGCCTATGATCAAGTAATCCATGATGTGGCATTGCAGAACTTACCTGTTGTTTTTTGTTTGGATCGTGCTGGATTGGTTGGACAAGATGGAGCAACGCATCATGGAGTTTTTGATTTGGCTTATTTACGTTGTATACCAAACCTCATTATTTTTGCACCAAGAAACGAAATAGAGCTCAGAAACATTATGTACACGGCTCAATTGGGAAAATTATCCCAACCCATTGCCATTAGGTATCCTAGAGGAAGAGGTGTTACCATGGATTGGCAATTAGATTTTAAAGAGATTGAAATTGGGACAGCAATACCCTTGAAAAAAGGCAGTAAAATTGCCATTTTGAGCATTGGCACCATCTCAAAAAATTGTACCGAAGCCATAGGTTTGTTAGAAAATTCAGACACTGTCTCCCACTACGACATGCGTTTTGTGAAACCTCTAGACGAAAAACTTCTACACGATATTTGCGCCATTTATGATACCATCATCACTGTTGAGGACGGTTGTGTAAATGGTGGTTTTGGTAACGCCATATTGGAATTTGCTTCAAAACATCAATATAAAAACACTTTTGAATTGTTAGGTATTCCCGATACCTTTATTGAACATGGGACAATAGAGGAGCTACAGATAGAATGTCACATCGATCCTATCTCTATTTCCAAATGTATCAATAAATACGTCTAAGCTTTCATTGTTGGAAAACAAAAAAGGTGGTTTTAAAAAACCACCTTTTTCATATTATCTAAATAATGTTTATTTTATAATAAACTTTTTAGTCTCACTAAAACTTCCTTTTGAAAATTTAGCCAAGTACAATCCTGAACTTAAATCTAACGATAATTGTTTTCTACTATTTGAGTTCATATCCAAGGCCGTATTGTAGACCAACTGACCACTAAGGTTATAAATGGATAAATCCATTTTCCCTAAGTTGGATTTAGCAGTTATGGTAATCTCTCCATTAGAGACTGTTGGAAATAAAGTTAAATCTGAGGCTAAAGTATTTTCTTCAACACTTAAGAAATCGGCAGTAAACATACCGGAGAAGACACCTCTACCATAAGTAGCAGCAAACACCATGTTATCGTCTCTTAGGTCTAAATCCAAAACTTTAACATTGCTCATTCCATTATAGGCTTGATTCCAAGTTGGACTTGCATCTGAGAAGTTTTCAGTGAACCAAACACCTAATTCGGTTCCAATGATCACTTGCTCAAGATTTAATGGGTTTTGTAAAATAGTTTTTACTGGCAAATCTGGTAAGTTACCATCTTTAGGCTCCCAAGTGACTCCTCCATTGCTGGTGTACCAAACATTGTTTACACCATAATTGTGCATGGTTACAAAAATATCATCTTCAGTCTGACCAAATTCAACATCTGAAACACTACCTACCAACAAGTTACCATCAATAGTTGTCCAAGTTGGGTTTGCTGTATTAGCATTTTCAATTAAAATAATGTTTCCTAAACGGTCGCCTACAAGTAATTTTGAAGAATTGGTTGTATAGGGAGATACCGTTAAAGCAGTTACTATAGTTACTAATTCAGGATGAGTTAAAGTTGTAGCAGATAAAGTTCCTGATGATTTAATTCCAGAATATCTTCTAATACCTGGGGTTGCTCCAGAGTTATAATTAGAATACAAAATATCCAGGTTGGAATCCAATGCTTGTGGATTAATGAAAGATCCATTGCTAGCGTTTTCATTATTTATAACAACTTCAGAACCTAATGATCCATTCGCGTTTAAAAAACGTAAAACAACTCCAGCATTATACACATAGTTTCTAATAAAATAACGGTCGGTTCCATCTTGATCAAAGAAGGTATAAGCACCATCACCTCCATAAGGCTCAATAGCATCATCTACACCATTTGGATTTGCATTTTGCAATAATTGGGTACCATTGTCTTGTAAACCTCCAGCAAAATAATCTCCGGAAAGTGCAGTGGTTGGTGCTACTCCTACAGTATAGAACTGGGATGTATTGAATCCTGTATTTCTAGGTTGGGTTGTTGCCCCTCCATTGCTGGAATAATACACGCCTCCATCGTTACCAATAACAACTTTGCTTGGATCGTTATTTCCAAAAGCTAAAATATGTTGATCGGCATGCACTTCTTGGTATCCGAATCCTCCGTACCAATGAGAAAATTGATTCCAAGTTGTGGCTCCATTGGTAGATTTAAACAAATCAATTCCACCAGCATAAACAATCTCGTCGTTACTTGGGTCCACTTCCAACATCAAATCGTAAAATGCCTGTCCTCTAGCGAAGTCATTTGCGGGAATATTAGGGTCAGCATCATTTGGTAATGCTTTTGTTTCTACTAAAAAAGCAGGCACGAATGCAGTTGTTGTTTTTTTGATAATAACACCAGATGCCGTTTCTGCCAACACATAAACTTTATCAGGTATTGTTGCTGATACTGCTATTTGAGTTCTAGCAGCTCCATTGATAGAATAAGCTTGAGTAAACGTATTTCCATCTGTAGAGGAAAAGACGACTCCTCCTCCATCACCATACAAATAACTATTGGTTGTAGATAACCAAATTTTACCATTGGGTCCTATTTCTATATCATTAGGTGAAT